>JBIKZJ010000470.1:0-4890 GCA_044354755.1 Schlesneria sp.
CTCAATTTTGAATAACGGTAGCACATGACCGAAACCCCACCACATCCTGGAGCGAACACGCGTCTTTTCACGGTCGCATTTTGTCCGAATTGCCAGTTTTCCCTCGAACCCGTCAGCATGAACCCCGTTTGCCCTGGTTGTGGTCATTCGGTGTCAACGTCGGTCAGTGTCACGAGCAACACGATTCTTTTTTGTGGTCCTGCTGAAGAAGCGCCGGCTACAACGGACAAACCGAAAGCGACACGGGCAACAGAAGTCGATGAGCTGATTGGTCAACAACTGGGAGTTTACGATTGCGAGGGCTTATTAGGAGCCGGGGCGATGGGACGAGTCTATCTGGCTCGGCATCGAGATCTGCAGCGGAAATGTGCCTTGAAAATCCTCCCTCCGTCACTCGCCGCAAGTGACCCTGGATATGTGGCCCGGTTTTTGAATGAAGGTCAGGCGGCGGCGGCGTTAAACCACCCCAATATCGTGACAATTCATGCGATTGGCGAAGAACGTGGTTATTATTTTCTGGAAATGGAGTTTGTTGCGGGGCGTTCACTTCGCGATTTGGTCGAGGATGAAGGGCCGCAGACGCCGGTTCGAGCGACCGGATTAGCTTTGCGAATTGCCGAAGGCTTAGCATCCGCTCACACGAATGGGATTCTCCATCGGGACTTGAAGCCCGATAATGTGATGCTGACGCATCAGGGAGTCCCCAAAATCACGGATTTTGGGCTCGCAAAACGAGTTTTCGTCCATTTAGAATCGAATCAACCCCGCGAATTTGTGGGAACACCCACTTTCATGGCCCCTGAACTGCTGGAAAGTCAGCCAGCGACGCCAGCGAGTGACGTTTATGCGTTGGGTGTCTGCTATTTCTTTCTGCTGACCGGGAAGCTCCCCTATCAAGGCGAGACCCTGAGCGAGTTGATTCAAAATATTCGGCATCAGCCGCTGCCGAGTTTTCGTTCGTTTGGCATGTCAATTCCGATGGAACTGGCAGAATGTGCCACGATGCTATTGGCCAAAGCTGCCGACAATCGTCCGCAATCCGGGGTCGAGGCGGTCCAATTACTTCAGGCTGTCCTGGGGCAGACAGAAGACATCGAGAGCCTGATGCAGAAGGCTTTTATGAATCATCCCGAGATTCGCTGGAATCGTGAAAATCAGCGTTATCGGATCCAATTGGTCTTTTCCAGCGGTCGAAAGCAAATTGTCTTTGTCGAATCGAGCCAACACGCTGCGGTTGATCGCTTATTGAAGATCTCGAGCATCTGCTGTCCGGCGATTCCGGTTTACTTTGAGCCGGCCTTGAGGCTGAACTCCGAAATTCTGCACGGAGCGCTCGCAATTGCCGAAATTGATAAGGAAGCATTTTTTGTGATGGTCGATAACTATCCGTTGTCCACAGTGGATCCGGAAGAACTTCGAAGAAGCGTCCTCGAAGTGGCTCATCGGGCTGACGCCATCGAAAAACTGCTGACGGGACTTGATTCGAATTGAACAACAGCAGATCGTAAATTTGGAATCGTGAAAAACTTTGTGAATCGTTCAACCTGACCGGCCAGTGATGAGGCTCGGGATGCAATTCGCAAATAATGATCATCCCGTCCAAAACGATCGGAAATCGCCTCTTGACCGCACTATTCGCCCCATCTTATTGTGGGGTGAGGCTTCCATGAACAGATTGCCATCGAAACCCAGCCCTCTCTCTGCAGGACTCACCCAATTATGAGGCCAGTCGTCATTTCTTTTCTGTCGTTGTTGGGGCTCTCGATAGCCATGCTCGCCGCTTGTGCTTCTACAGTCGAAGCGCAAGTCCTGCGCGGAGGCGAGATACGATTTCCAGCCGTTGCTTCAGGAGAGGAACGGACCTCACAGAGTGATTTGTGGGTGCTGGATGTCTATTTCAAACCGATGCGGATGATTCCTGTTGAATTGACAGACCCAAAAACGGGCGAGAAAAAATTGGAATACGTCTGGTACATCGTGTACAGGGGATTCCACCATCAACTCGACCAGAAGGGAATTGATAACTCGCCCATCAATGATCGCGACCAACCGGTGGCACCTCAACAATTCATACCCGAATTTACCTTGATGGTGACCGACAATGATCGGAATGAGAGCTTTACAGATCAAGTGATCCCGGAAGCGCTGGTGGCGATCAACAAACGAGAAAAAGGGCAATACAAAAGCGCCATCGGCGTGGTTGGCCCGATCCCTGATGCCACGGTTCCTGGTAGTCCGGACACGGTTGCCCTGGAAGGTGTCGCGATGTGGCGAGGGATTGATCCCGAGGCGGACAAATATACTGTTTTTATGACCGGGTTTTCAAATAGTATTCGTAAAGTCGACGGTCCCGATGGAAAACCAATCATTATGACGAAAACAATCAAGCAAAAGTACTGGCGACGAGGTGATCGCTTTGATCAGCGCGAGCCGGAAATTTCCCTGGAAGGGGATACACAGTGGATTTACCGCTGAGATCCCGTTGAGTCATGCAGCGATCCAAGCGATCGGACTCCGTGTTATCACAGTCCGATTTGTGGGGACCGGAACTCACTGCGGTTGACTGGGTGAGTAAAGTCTTGCGATGGAAATCTCGGGATGTCCCTTCGGCTTTGAAATCATCAACGCATGAATGGCGCATCAACTTTTTTTCTTCCGTTGGTTTAACGGCAACTCGTCGTCTCGTCGTTCGAAGACCAGCGGATGATCTGACTGTGGATCGGCGACGCGGAGCGCAATCTTTCCGGCGAGGACATCCGTGAGTAAATCGCCGCAGACTTCGGCGCGCCACCCCTGAGTAAGACGGGGGGGCTCACCTTCATGTTCGCCATAGACATGCCAGCGGACCAAATGTCGTAAATCGGCGGTTTTACCGACAAGTCCCATGGCGACATTCAGTTCAGCGCACCGATTTGCTAAAGCGAGCCCCAGAAGTTGGCCGACGACTTGTTCGTCGTGTGACTTGTCTTCATCAAGTGACTTTGGCAACTTTGGCAAATCCTCTTTGGATAAAGCCATTCCGGCGGCGACACAATCTAACAACGTGGCGGCGGCTCGCTTGTATTCTGGACGATTCATGTCACGCACAGCGAGTAAATCCGATTCGCTGGTCGGCCGTCGTTTTGCCAATTCAATGACCAGATCATCACGGAGCATTTTTCGCATCGGACGATCTTTAGCAGCGGCTTCTGCTTCTCGCCAGCGATAAACTTCCCGCGCTACAGCGAGTTCACGTTGGGACAAGCGATGCAAACCGGGAAGACGCAGCCAGCAATCGGGTGCGCGTTCTGCGGCGATTTCATCGATCATTCGTTGAATCTCAGCCTCGGCCCAAGACAATCGTTCCATTTTCAGCAGCGAAGTGCGCTGGAGTTCATAGATTTCCAGCACATGCTGTACATCATCCAGCGCGTATTCCAACTGCGTGGCCGAAAGAGGCCGTCTTCGCCAATCGGTACGTGTTTCCCGTCCCTGGGCCGTACGACCGAGAATCCGTTTGACCAGTGCCTCGTAGCCGAGCGGGAAACTGCGCGAGCGAAGTCCTTCGGCAATCTGCACATCCCATAATTTTTTGGGGGGCAAGTCGATGTGGGTGAAACAGAATCGAACTTCCTCGCGACCCCCATGAATGATGACGGTTGTTTCTTCGTCGGCCATTAATTCCCACCATTGCTGGAAATTGACCTCATAGGGATCAACCGCGACGCAGCGTTCTTTGGTGGCGAACTGCATCAGACACAACTCGGGGCGATACGTGTGCTCCGAAACGAACTCGGTATCAAATGCAACCAAGCCAGCCTGATGGATGTGATCGCACAAGTCATCGAATGCAGATTGTTTTGTGATCAACGACGATGTCATCAACAAGAGGCCGTATCAGGTGGGGCGAAAAACCATAACTACCAATGCATACTATGTTGGCACGCTGAAGCGGGACTGGCAAGCGAGGACAACCTGAGAAAATTGGCATCATAGGAACAGGTCGCTTTTTGGTGAACCTGGCTGATCGGGTGATTCTGACGGAGTTTCGATCTGAACGAACAATACTCCAACGAGTCTCAGGTTTTTTTATCGAATCCTGCTTTTCCGGAATTAAGCAGTTTAATCCTGTTTTTATGCGGTTTTCGGGCAGCGTTGGGGAAAAAATTGCCATAAGATCTCTGGCAAGTCAGGGTTCGTTCCTTTGAATCTCTCGAAGCGTTTGCTAACCTCCAATAGTTTCGCGCGATTCCGCCTTGGAGTGGAGTGTCCTCGGACAGAATCGCCTCAGTCTACCCCGCCCAACGCTCCCATCAAGGTCAGCCGCCGTGCCCCGTCGCGACGACATTCGTAAGATTCTGATTATTGGTTCTGGCCCGATTGTGATTGGCCAAGCCTGTGAATTCGATTATTCCGGTACTCAGGCGTGTAAAGCTCTTCGCGAAGAGGGTTACGAGGTGGTCCTCGTAAATTCGAATCCCGCGACGATCATGACCGATCCTGAAATGGCGGATCGGACGTATATTGAACCGATCACGTGGGAGTACGTCGCCAAAATCATTGAGGTTGAACGGCCCGACGCCTTGTTACCAACTCTTGGGGGTCAGACCGGGCTGAACACGGCCATGGACCTGGTTCAGCACGGAATACTTGAAAAATTCGGCGTCGAAATGCTCGGTGCCCGAGTCGATGTCATTAAAAAGGCCGAAGAGCGTGACACCTTTAAGCAGGCGATGATCAAGATTGGGATCGATGTCTGCAACAGTCGCATCGTCCACAATATGGACGAAGCTCATCAGGCGCTCGAAGTCATCGGCTTGCCGGTGATCATTCGTGCGAGCTTCACCCTGGGGGGAGTTGGCGGCGGGATTGCCTACAATCGCGACGAGTTCGAAGAAAAGGTGCGAAAAG
>JBIKZJ010000469.1:0-4890 GCA_044354755.1 Schlesneria sp.
AACTCCCAGCGGCCCCGCAACAAATTTCCGACTCGGCCAGTGGAACTAGCTCTAACCCCGGTACCAGACTCAACAGGTCGCGCGGCTGTTCGCGGATTTTTTGTGCGTGACACAGGTGACAGGCGTCGTGATACGTCCCCTTCATTCTGACCTCGCCTTGGGGAGCAATCGGCCCCAGTGAGGCCAGAAATTCCGAGATGTCCCTGACTTTCGCGGCGAACTTTTTCAATGCGGTCGACGTGACCTGGTCCCCGGCAGCCAGTTCGGTCGCCACATGGCCATAGTCTTTCAGCATCGAGCCACAACCGGCGACATTGATAATCACGGCATCCACGCCATCGAGATCAAACGCGGTGGCATTCGTCCGCGCAAATTCCAGCGCCGGTGTACCGGCCCCGCTGTGATAATGAATCGCCCCGCAGCAAGCTTGATCACGGGGAATCACCACGTCGCAGCCATTCGCCTGCAGCACGCGGGCTGTCGCCCAGTTCACGTGATGAAACATCGCATCGGCCACACAGCCGGTGAATAAGGCGACGCGTGCCCGACGTGGACCAATCGCGGGCAAAAATTCGGGAAGCTGAGGCTCACGCATTTTTAACGGGGGCAAGAGTCGCTGCATCCGCCGCAATCGCTCGGGCAGCAGCTTCGTCAAACCGATCTTTTCGGCCAGTTGGTCCAGTTTCAGCGTCTGCATCAGTTTTGCAGGGACCAACGCCCAGAGCAGTCTTTTCGGATAAGGAAACAACCCATACAGGATCCAGCGATGAAACCAGTCTCGTCCCTGACCCCCTGCTGAACCGGGCCCGTGCGCGTGCTGCTGCATCTCGATCCGGAATGGTTCGATCAACCGGCCGTACTGAACCCCCGAAGGACAAGCGGTTTCGCAACTGCGGCAGTCGAGGCACCCATCCAAATGTCCCTTCACGGATTCAGTCAGTTCAATCCGCCCGTCCGTGACCGCCCGCATCAGATAGATCCGACCGCGCGGACTGTCGTTTTCATCTCCCGTTTCGAGATACGTCGGACACGAAGCGGTACACAATCCACAATGCACACAATCCAGGAATCGTTCATAGGCGATTCCGCTCCCAATTCGGGGCGTGGTTGCTGCCGGGCTGGCAGCAGCGGAAGTCGCTGGCGTCGAATCACTCGATACGGTTTTGACGAGTTCTGACATTCTGAAGAATTTCCACAGCGGTACGATACGGCGGGCCCTCCGATCGAAGACCCGCGATTGTCTGTTGTCTGGAGCGAAAGTTCGCGATCGTTGTCTGTCGCGAAAGTTGTCTGTCGCGAAATTGTCTGTCGCGAAAGTTGTCTGTCGCGAAAGTTGTCTGTCGCGAAAATTGTCTGTCGCGAAAGTTGTCGTCGCCGGATACATTGTAGCAGCGAATCGGTCGGTTTGCCGAGGATCTGCACGAAACTGGCCAATGTCACGTCCCACAACGGGCTGCCGCTGCCATTTTCGCGACGGTTGCCATTTTTGCGACGATCGAAGGCTGAAGGGTTCCAATCAAATCGGTCACCGATTCACACCCTTCCTGTTCGAGCATCGTATCGAGCTCGTCAATCAATTTGGTTGCCAGTGTCGGGTTGTAGAAATTTGCGGTCCCAATTTGGACGGCCGAAGCACCGCAGACCAGGAATTCCATCACATCATCGATCGATTGAATCCCGCCAATACCAATGATCGGGATTTTCACAGCCTGAGCCACCTGCCAGACAATCCGTAAGGCGAGCGGCTTAATCGCCGGGCCGCTCAGTCCCCCAATTCCATTCCCCAGCACTGGTTGCCGTTTCCGCCAGTTCACGGCCAGCCCCTGAAAGGTATTGACCAGCGACAGCGCATCCGCACCCGCCTCACTCGCCGCCTGCGCGATTTCGACAACGCTGGTAACGTTGGGGGTCAGCTTGGCAATCACCGGCAGATCACAGGCATTCCGGACCGCAGCAACGACTTCGGCGGCCATTTTGGGATTCGTTCCATAATCCACGCCCCCGCTGACGTTGGGGCACGAGATATTGAGTTCGAGCGCCGCCAATCCCGAAAATGGATTGAGTTTACGAGCCATCTCGACAAATTCGGCGGTATTTTTTCCCGCAATATTGGCAATGATTGCGGTCCCCAGGCCCAGCAACCCCTGCAAATGCTTGGCAATAAAGGCATCAAGCCCGTCATTGTCGAGCCCGATGGAATTCAGCAGCCCCGAGGTCGTCTCGACGGTTCTTGGCGGAGGATTGCCCGGTCGAGGGAGTGGGGTGACGGTCTTGGGGATGATTCCCCCCAGACGAGAAAAGTCGGCATACGCAACCATTTCTCGCGCGTAACCAAACGTCCCCGAGGCGACGAGGATCGGATTCTGCAGATGAAGACGATTCAGTTGAACATCCAAACGCGGCACGAAAGACTCACTTGACGATCGACCGAATCTACCCCCAGGACACCAATCAGCCCCATTGGCTGTGGTTGTCTGGCTGCGGTCGTCCAGGTAAACGGTCGTTCCCGTATCCTACTCGTTCGCCAGCCCCCCGGACAATCGCTCTGGAAAATCCCGATGGAAAATCTCTACGGACGAAAGTACCGTATGAAAGCCACGGAGAATCACCCACAACCGATGAGGCACGGCGGAAAACCGCAATGAGGAGATCGCGCGTCATCACGAAAGGTCGCGAGCCACCCTGAAAAGCGGTTCGGACGCAGCGTATCGATACGCGGTCTGCCGATGAGCGTCGCCGACCCAAGGGGTTCGTACAGGCAAGAAAAACCTGCACGAACGTCCCAACAGGATCAGATCACGCCGCCGTGAGTTCGATAGGGGGTTGCCACATCGGGCATATCGAGACCCCAAATCCGTTCCCAGATTTCTGGAATATGGCGATACCCTTCTGATACGAAGATCAGTTGGCGAGCGCGAACGTCGGGTGACGACGAGTAGATCGGGACGATGCAACCGATTTGTCCCAAGCTGCAAGCCAGCAGCAACAACGCAATGTACAGCCGATTTCGCATGATGGCCTCCGTGCCCACCGCTCGCAGGCGGTCTCGTTCGCTCAATCCCTTAGCGACACAATCTTTCAGCGACGCGAAGTCGCCCCGTGAACGATTCTCGATTCGACCAGCGAAACGAGCACTCGTGTGATGTCTTCTGTGTAACTGATCCCGCTGAAGATCTGTCCTGCTGAAGACCCGCTGCATCACCGAATTCCGTTCGCTCTTCAAAGCAGACGGAGGATTCGGGTGATCACGTTGGATGATCAGGGTTGTGCTTCAACTGTTCGCCAGATCCGCCCCGTTGCGCTTGCCACGCTTTTTGCAAAGCAGCCTTGGCCTCCGCAGCGATCTCGAGCTGTCGAACCTTCTCTTCCATTTCTTTGCCCGGCTTGAACGTCACCACGAACTTTTCGGGAACAAACACTTTGTCGCCCGTTCGTGGATTTCGTGCCTTCCGAGCTGCTCGTTTTTTAACCTCAAAAACCCCGAAGTTCCGCAATTCAATACGCCCATCTTCCACAAGCGTTTTAACGATCGCGTCAAACGTCTTCTGGACGATCTCTTTTGTTTTGAGTTGCGTCATCCCGAGCGCTTCTGAAATCTCTTTGACGATCTCTTTTTTGGTCACGACTTGAGTCTCCCGAAGAATGCCGACCTGCTTGCTGACGGCTGTTTTTCGATGATGGTGATAAGACTCAACTGTATTGCCAAAAACGACTTAATGTCAAGTCGCCAAAGTCAGAACACGCCAAATACATGGGAAAACCACGCTTGCCTCAGGGTTGCGCAGTCTTCCCTTGCTTGATTTATCGACGCCAGAGATCCGAAACTTTGGGAAAAACCCCTTCAACCGGCAAAGTTTTTCCTGTCGACAGGATTACGGGCCTGTTTTGGCTGAATATCGGGGGGAGCGAGCGACAGCGGCGAATCAATATTCTTGAATCCGCAAGCCTGAATCCGTACGCCTGTCGATCGGGGACCCAATCTGGGATCCAAGATCCCCAGTGGTCAAGATCTCGTGTGGTGTTGCTGACGAATGCACCGAAAGGCATACCCGAGATTGCAGCTCCGCTTCGATTTGGGCTCACACTCGTGCAAGATTTTGCAAAGGCTGACGACTTTTTTCGATCAAATTCGCGAAAAACGGAACTCTTTCGCTGGTGAGCTAACCCCAACCAGCTGGGCCATGAAACAAAGACACCGCAAAAATCGAATGGACGTCAGCAAACCCGGCCGCGACGCTGAGCCAGGCTGTGGCCAGGCGGATTTTCACCCACCCAACGCTCGTCGATCGACTCGGCGGCAAGTTGAAAGCGGATATCGGTCGAAAGACGGATCCGATCGGTTTGGTTGTCCAGACTCCCATGCACCAACTGCATGTTGAAGATCACCACATCCCCCAAACGAAATTCGGGTGAGGTCAACCAGCGGCCTCCCAGACTTTTCTGCAGCGAACGAGGGCTGCGGGTAAGTGTCCCATCCCACCATTTCTTTTCCGCCGCATCTGCGTCAGCATCAGGGCGATTCGTACAATACTCGTCCACATCACGCGACAGATACGCTTTCAGTCGATCACTCTGATGATGTGATCCTTCCAGCACGAGCAGGCCACCCAGTTCCAGGCTGACATCCCCCAGCGGTACCCAGGTGGTGTACAGGTTGTGTGTACCACGTCCCATATAGACCAGATCACAGTGAATGGGGCTCCCCAAACCGGGCCCCTTGGTCCGGAACCAGATGAAATCAAAATGAGAGACCTCACCACCCAGAAAATCCGAAAAAAAATCGGTCATTCGGGGACCAAACAGCAGCTGGCGTAACAGCGGGTCGTGTTGATTCAGCGGGTTTCCCCAGGCGCGACCGACTTCGCGTCCATTGAAGCGCGCCTCATCGAG
>JBIKZJ010000471.1:0-4865 GCA_044354755.1 Schlesneria sp.
CGGAATACCAGCACGCAAGTCGTCAAGCAGACTGGTATTCATAAGTCACGCTCCCTCCAACGCGGCCCCGATGGAACACTCATCCATCCAGCCGCTTTTGGTCACAGACAATTTGGTCACAGACAATTTGGTCACAGACAATTTGGTCACAGACAATTTGGTCACCGACAACTAGGATGGCAGACAACTAGGATGGCAGACAAATCAGGATGGCAGACCCATTCAGGACGATTTGATTTCCGTATCCTTATACAACTTGTATTCCACGCTATCGACCAAGGCGAGCCAACTCGCCTCGATCACATTTTCACTGACACCGACGGTACTCCAAACGTCGTCATGATCGCGACTCTCAATGACGACTCGCACGCGAGCGGCAGTCCCTTCGGCAGAATTAATCACCCGAACTTTGTAATCGACCAGTTGCATTTCGGCGAGGTTCGGGTACGCGACCGCCAGTGCTTTTCGCAGGGCGTTGTCGAGCGCATTCACCGGTCCGTCACCTTCGGCGACAACGTGTTCGATGTGTGAGTTCACCCGCAGCTTGACGGTCGCTTCGGTGATCGTTCCCTGGCCTGCGGTCGTTTCCACATTGACGCGGTAGTGCAATCGCTGGAATTTCGGCACATAGACCCCAGCCTCTTTGCGGACCAGAAGATCAAATGAGGCTTCGGCCGCTTCGAACTGATAGCCCTGATTTTCGAGGTCGACGACACGTTCCAGAATCCGGGCCATCAATTCTTTATCATTTTCAATCTGATATTTCGTCGTTTTGGCAATGATATTCGAGCGACCCGAAAGTTCACTCACCAGCACGCGTCGCTCATTGCCGACGGTTTCAGGCGGAATGTGCTCATAACTTGACGCCAGACGATTCACGGCGTGTACGTGCATACCACCCTTATGAGCGAACGCACTCGTGCCGACAAACGCCTGACTCGAACGAAAATTCATATTGGCAATTTCGTAGACATAACGAGACAGCTCGGTCAAATGGACCATTCCACCCGGCAAGAGGACATCGTGTCCCTTCTTCAGGCCAAGATTCGCCACCACGCTGATCAAGTCGACGTTTCCGCAACGTTCACCAATCCCGTTAATCGTTCCCTGCACCTGAATCGCTCCGTGATCGACGGCGGTCAGCGAGTTGGCCACCGCCAGTTCACAATCGTTGTGGCAGTGAATCCCGACGGGAATCTTCAGGACCTTGCGTACGGCCTCGACCGCAGCAGCCACCTCTTCCGGCAAGCGTCCGCCGTTCGTATCGCACAGAACAATGATACTCGCCCCGGCATCTTGTGCCGCGACCACGGTTCTGATCGCGAATTCGGGGTTGGCTCGAAATCCATCAAAAAAATGTTCCGCGTCATAGAAAACCTCGCGCCCTTCCGCTTTCAGAAACGCGACCGAATCGCGAATCATGGCGAGATTTTCGGCCTCATCCACGTTCAGCACTTCGGTGACATGCAGATCCCAGGTCTTCCCCACAATCGTGACCACCGGGGCCTGAGAATCGCGCAAGGCACACATGCCGACGTCATCCGCAGCCGCACATCCTCGACGGCGCGTCATTCCAAAAGCGACGATCTTGGCGTGCTTAAGCGTCAGCTCGCGCGCTCGCAGGAAATACTCGGCGTCTTTTGGATTCGAAAGCGGATAGCCCCCTTCAATGTAATCCACACCGACTTCATCCAGCTTGGCGGTGATGAGCAATTTATCCTGCAGCGAGAAATTGACCCCTTCACCCTGGCTGCCATCCCGGAGTGTTGTATCGTAGATCTGG
The DNA here is from genome assembly GCA_044354755.1 of Schlesneria sp. Classification (GTDB taxonomy): domain Bacteria; phylum Planctomycetota; class Planctomycetia; order Planctomycetales; family Planctomycetaceae; genus Schlesneria. The sequence continues at coordinate 1,784 of JBIKZJ010000471.1, forward strand.
ATTCTCGTCATGACTTTGCTTTCCGCGTTGGATTCAATAAAAAAAGCCCTCAGGTGCAACCTGAGGACTTGTGTTTTGTTCGTGACGTCACACCCCAAGGCTGCTTACCTGTCTCCAATAATCGAAATTGTCATCTTCCGTACGGCAATCGCGGTGGATTTGAGGGATCGACGATTAGGGGTCAACAACAACATGGAAACCAAAAACCTTGAGGGGAATTGCTTGCCGGAACCATTTACGATCTTGATTGATGATAGAGATTCATCGAACCGGCGTCAAATCGCCTGATTGACGTACGGATTTGACGAGCAGTCTGTCAGTTTCCATGAATCTTATTAATTCGAAGCAGACCGACCATTTCTTCGATCGACCACAGATTCTTCGATCGACCACAGATCTTTTCTGGGATTGTGTGTTGAATTTCGTAAAAAGAGTGATATCCTTGATCGCAAGGACGGGAAAGCGTGATATACGTTTGCCCATCATAACGATCGGTCTTCAGGCGCACGTGAATATTGGCCGCATGTGACAAGGGACATCATTATGTCGCCTTCGGAATGGGTTGGTAGTTATGTCGTGTTTCCCACAGCCACTGCGCGGCATCAGGCGTGGAGTCTCTGCAGCAATAAGGCAAAAGAGCTGTGGAAGCTGAGAAGTCATGCATTCAAACTGGCGTACTGGCCAGATGGAGTGAGTGAATCACAGACCGACATGGATTGGGACTGGATTTCTGGTTATGAAAAATTGCGAATCGGTGAGCTGAGAATTGATGAGCCAATCAATGGCAAAGACAATATTCGTATCATTTTCTTTGAGGCAAACACAATTTTAGATGGTGAGCCATTTCCACGAATCTGGCTCCTGAGCGTGTTTGCGAAAAAGAGACAGGATTTTGGGCACGGACAGCTTGCGGCATTCAAGGGAATGCGAACTGTAATCGTTGATCGAGAATATGAGGGAACGGCTTAACGCTCTGGGAAGAGCACGATACGTGAAAGGAATTTCGATATGTCAAGTACCGTCTCTTTAACCGCAGCGAACTTGCGACGAGGAGAGGCCACAATGGCCGCCTCAATGATTGGAGCATTCATGGAGTGCTCGCCAACAATTCAAGCCGTTGTTCTCGATATGATCGCAATCATCAATAGCGATGACTCAGATCCTGATGATGTGGATGCCGCTCTCAATACGTTGATTGAGGCGCTGTTTCACGAGAAAACGGCGCAAATTTGTGAGCAAGACGAAGCCCTCTTCAATAGTCCTCAATTGAAAGCTGCTGCTGAAGAGATTGAATCCGAGCATGCGCATTTCGCGACTCGGGTGAGACAGCTCATGGAAGAGAAAGGGGTGACGCAAGCGCAATTGGCTCACGAGGCAAATATCACGCAACCTGCGGTGTCGAATCTCCTCAATCGCAATGCCAGACCGCAGCGTCGTACCGTGTCTCGATTTGCTGCGGCACTTGGAGTCAGTCCAGAAGAATTGTGGCCGACAAAACCGACTTCGGTTCTGGCGTCGCGCGAGTGATTGCCCATCTCGCCTGCACGTTTTTTTTGCATCGTATTCTCCAGATGACCTGTCTTCATTGCCGCCGCGTATTGCATATCGCAATCGGAAAGCCCACAAGAATGCCTCACGACAAAGCACGTCAATCCCAGAAGACAAATGCCTGGTATGAGATACTGATTCATGATTAAGGCTTGATTTTTGTGAATTGAAACTGACCCACAACTCATTGAGCTACGGATTGAAAACGAGGGTGAGTTCCCTGTTGCGATTGTGAATGATCCCGATTTGGCGTACACCTGCACCAAGTCATTTGGACAGAATTCCTGCTTGGTATTCCTGGTCTGTGATTCTGTCTGACTGCAACATCCGCTCAAGCTCTCGTTTTGGTCAAGGAACGCCTGGATGCCCTTTTCAATTCGTCGCCGTGATTTCCTCAAACTGGGTAGTGCCAGCATTGCTCTGTCTTCGGTGGTGGTGACACGACACCGACCACTGCTGGCCCAGCAACCGGTCACCGAATCGGGATTGATCGTCCGGACCGAGACCCCCTACAACGCCGAAACCGCGTTGGGGAAACTGAATGAACGCTGGCTGACACCGACCTCGTCCTTTTTCGTCCGCTGTCATGGCAATGTTCCGAAACTCGAACAAAAAGGCTTTACACTCACCCTGGAAGGACTCGTCAACCAGCCTCGTCAACTGAGTCTGGCGGAATTGACTGAGCGATTTGAGCTCGCGTCGGTGACCGCCACGTTGACCTGCTCGGGAAATCGGCGGACCGAATTCAATCGGGTCAAAAAAGTCGCTGGCGTCCAATGGGATGCCGGGGCAATTGGCAATGCCGAATGGCGAGGCGTTCGTCTCTCGGAAGTTCTGAAGCGAGTCGGGGTCCAACCTGGCGCCAAACATGTCTGGTTTGAAGGACACGATCAAATCACGGACAAAGGAGAAACCTTCCCGTTTGGTGGCTCGATCCCCCTGGAAAAAGCGATGTCAGATACCGCGGCCGCTCCCGGATGCCTGCTCGCCTCGTTGATGAACGGCAAACCGCTTACCCCCGAACACGGATTCCCGTTGCGGACGATCGTCCCCGGTTTCATCGGTGCTCGCAGCGTCAAATGGTTGTCCCGGATCACCGTCAGCGATCAACCCTCACCGAATCATTATCTGGCACACGCCTATAAACTGATCACGGAAGATACCCCCCAGGCCGTGCATGATGCCGCTCCGATCTACGAATATCCCCTGAATTCCATCATCTGCTCGCCGTCACCTCAGGCCGCAGTCGCCGGGGCCGCGCTCACAGTCAAAGGGATTGCCCTTCCCAGTGGTCGCGCTGGTCAAACGATCAAGCGAGTCGAAGTCTCGACCGATGCAGGTGAGACTTGGCATGCCGCCAAAGTCACCTCGCCGGTGCGCGAGTTCTGCTGGGTTCACTGGGCGGGCGAAGTTCCCATTAGCCCCAAAACCGAAAGCCTGCTGGTTCGTGCCGTCAGCTCGGATGACGAATCGCAACCACGGGAAACCCCATGGAACCTGAAGGGATATCAGTACAACGGCTGGCATCGAGTTA
>JBIKZJ010000100.1:0-16123 GCA_044354755.1 Schlesneria sp.
ATGAAAGTCCGCAAGCGGTCGAGACCACTGGCCAGACGCCAGTTTTGCTTTGTTCGCGGGAGCTGTGAACGGTGGGCAGGTGATTGGTCAGACGGATGTCCGGGGTGAACGCCCGACGACGCGAGCGGTCAGTGCACAAAATGTGATCGGTACGGTCTACCACGCCCTGGGAATCGACTATCATCAGCGAGTCCACAATTTTGCCGGTCGTCCCAGGCAACGGCTGGACGATGGCAAGCCCATCGCCGAACTGATGGGATGATACGGGTATGATGAAACGGGTGTGATGATTTGTCGAAACAGCGATGCCGAGAACAAGGATTTGAGTCATGGATATTGCCGCCTTCACTTTCGAACGGGACAGCTGGGGACGACTGGTTCTCAAACAAGGGGACGGCCAAACGTTCGTGGGTGTCGAGCCGGTTCGATGTTTCCCGTTGACCGATCCTGAAAAAGAGATTGCGTTGCTCGACCCCGAGGGAAAAGAGATCCTGACCCTCCCCGATCTGACTTTGCTGAACCCCTCTGCGAGACAAATGCTGGAAGCAGAGCTCGCTGCACGCGACTTTGTCCCAGTGATCAAGCGGGTACTTTCCACGACGAATCCCAATCCCCCCTGCCAGTGGTCGGTCGAGACTGATCGAGGAAAAACCCGATTCCAGCTGGAAAGTGAAGATGATGTGCGTAAACTGGGGCCGACTCGGGTCATGATCGCCGATTCGAATGGAATCCGCTACACGATTCCGGACATCAGTCAACTCGACGCCCATTCGTTCCGGATTGTGCAAGGGCTGGTATAATCCGGGGTAGGTCTCATTCGGTGTCGTCCCTAACCCGGATCACCTTTTCCCGGATGCACCGTTACCCGGATCATCCGGTTCCCAAAAACTTCGCTGATCAATTTCGACCAGACGACTCTCCATGATTGAAATACCACATGATCGACGTTCAACAGGTTTCCAAGGTTCACGTGCGAGGTCATCTCGAAGTTCGTGCATTGGACCAGATCACTTGCCAGATCCCCACCGGTTCGTTCACGTTCATTCTGGGGCCGTCGGGAAGTGGCAAAAGTACCCTGCTTTACCTGCTGGGGGCGCTCGATGAGCCGACCACCGGCACCATCACGATCCATGGAAAATCGCTGCAATCGATGACACCGCGTGAACGAGATCAATTCCGCCGCAAAGAGGCGGGATTCATTTTTCAAAACTTTAATCTGCTCTCGAATCTGAACGCGCTGGAAAATGTCCTCGTTCCGTTTCTCCCCCAGGGGGTGACCGGTCCCCAACGACAAAGAGCCGCAGAATTACTCGAAAGACTCGGATTGGGAAGCCGGATGGAACATCGACCGAATCAATTGTCCGGGGGCGAGCAGCAGCGGATTGCGATTGCCCGAGCCTTGCTGAAACAACCGAAGCTGGTCCTGGCAGATGAACCAACAGGTGAGCTCGACACCGCGAATTCGCTGGCGATTCTAAGAGATCTGCGGGCCCTTTGTCGTGAACAAAACTCGACCGTGGTGGTCGTCACGCATGAGCACGAGTACATCCAGCCGGGGGATCACGTGATTCGCATCCGTGACGGCCGCATCGCAGACTCGGGCTCGAGTCCGTCCGCCCAGAATTGATCAGGGATTTGAAGGCACACCGCTTCCCTGAATCATGAACCAAAGTCAAAAACGCCCGGTTTTTGACGGGGATTGATCAGGATTGATAGGGGACGGGGTCGATGAGGCCGCAGTCGGCAAAAGCAGTGCGTCGATCGAGACAGGTCGAACACTTTCCGCAGTGCAAGTTCTCTCCTTGGTAGCAACTCCACGTGAGTTCGAACGGCACGCCGAGTGCCTGACCTCGCCGTACGATGTCCGCTTTGTGCCAGTCTACAAAGGGAGCCAGTACGGTGATCGGATGGAAGTCACACAGCTGGGTCGCACAATTCATGGCGGCAACAAATGGTGGCTGGCAGTCGGGATAAGGGGTGTAACTTCCGGCATGGGCACCGAAGGCAATCGACGGGAATTTCAGCGAAACGGCCCAGCCAGCAGCGATCGAGAGCATGATCATGTTCCGATTCGGCACCATCGTCACCGCAATCGTCGCCGGGGTATATTCGCCATGGGGTACCGCAACCGATAAGTCGGTTAACGCATTGGCACCAAACAGGGCTGATAACCCGGAAATGTCGACCGTCCGATGCTCGACCCCCGTCAACCTGGCCAGGGATTTGGCGGCTTTCAGCTCACGATCATGGCGTTGTCCATAGTTGAACGAGAGCGCTTTCACCTCGTGGCCAGCGTCAAGCAGTTGGTAGAGCAATGTCGTGGAATCCAGTCCTCCAGACAGAATCACGACCGTTTGCAGTTGCTCTGTCGGCATGACATTTCTTTCTTGCTGGCGAAACTCGCGATCCATCAGAAGCACTCGCATTCTACAAACACAAAACGGGAAAAGGGAAAGGAACCAGGAAAAATTGGTCTCTACGTGATTTTGCCATGGGCAATCTCGTTAATCGCGAGGCTGGCGCCGAGACTGAAACAACGTTCCCAGCCACCGGACCCGCCATTTTGCTGTGGTCAGAGACTTTGCTGTGGTCAGAGACTTTACAGTGGTCAGCGGCGTGGGGAGTCGGTAGTATCAAGCTGACACTTTGCAATTGTCTGTTACCTCTCGTATTACAATCATGACAAGCAAGTCCAACGGACCGATGATGAGGCGGATATTATGAAGTTGGTTACGGGGGGTGTGCTATTATTAACGGCCGAACAGGCTTATGCCCATGCGCAATTGATTCCTTTCCCCAACCATGAATCGGCGGCAAACGTTTTGATTCCGGCCAGCCTGGTTCTGCTCTTGCTCGGGGGATTGATGCTGATCTGGGGGCTCTTGACGGAAGCGCGATCGATTTCTCGTCCTGATTAATCATTCCGTTTTCAGTCGCAGAAATGGGCAAGACTGGTTTTTGGGAACCGCGAGGAGGTGTTGTGTACCAGACGACTCGAATTGCCGATTCCCTTGAGCGACTGTGTATTGGTCTTGCCCTCTTGATCGTGCTGATCGGGGGAACAATCTGTCTTCAGCCAGAATGCATCCCCACCCCGCATCAACGACAGGTCAAAAAGATTCTCGCCGCTTTGGAACTGCGTCAGCCAAAATCGCGAGATCTGGCTCGTGAATTGATTGACCGTCCTGACTCGGGACCGTTGGGAATCGCACTCGCCGCAGAGGCAGCTGCGATCGGTTTCGAGCACGATGAAGCCATTCGGTATTATCAGCAACTGCCGCAAGATGGGGGGAAATGGGAATTCCTGTCCGCCATCGGGATCGCCCGACGCTCTGAAGTGCTGGGGAGATTGACACAAGAGGAGCACTCTCTTCGACGCGCGTTAGAAATCAGCCCCTGGGATTTGGAAGCCAACACCAGGCTCAGTCACATTTTGCAAATTGCGGGGCGAACCTGGGAAGCAATCCCCTCGTTTTTGATCCAGATCCAGCAGGGAAAATGTCGCGGAGACGAACTCCTTGGCCTGGCCGCACCGGAACGCTTCTTTCGCATCGATGATCACCTGGATGAGTTGGGTCTGGCGATCGATCCCCCGGATCTCATGATCCAACTGGCCATGGCGCGGCGCGATCTCTACGAAAATCGGCATGTCGCAGCCGAAAAACGATTGCGGGAAATTTGCGAAACGGCACCACAACTGGGCGAGGCTCAAGGCCGGCTGGGAAGAATCGTTTATGACCGGGGTGATTACGACGAATTTTTTCACTGGCGAGGTGCCCTGCCACAGGGGGCCATGAACCACCCGGATGTCTGGTTCGTTCAAGGACTTCATGCCCGGCGAACAGGGCAGATCGCGGGAGCGACGCGCTGTTTTCTCGAAACGCTCACCCTGTCGCCAAACCATTTGCCCGCCAACGTCCAAATCGCAGGTTGCCTCGACCAGCTCAAGTATCACGATCTTGCCAAAGAGTTTGTCCATCGTGCCGAGATCCTGGCGAATCTGGAAGCTCAGCTCAATATGTTGCGAAAAGACGTTGACCCCGAATTGATCAAACGAGTCATCGCTTCGTGTGCAGATCTGGGCCGCTTCTGGGAAGCGGCCGGTTGGACATATGTCATGACACATCTGCCAAAACTTCCGCAAGCCCCCTTGCGAAAAGAACTGCGTCACTGGCTGGCTCTGGGGAAACAGCACCCCCACCAAACCTCGGCCCAATTTCACCCCGAGCGAAAACTCAAGCGGTCGGATTTTCCTGAGCCAAACTGGCAGAGCGTTGCTTTTGCGGCCAGCAGTGGTGCCGCAGGGGGGGCGATCAGTGGGAACGCAGGGGCAACGACAGAAACGACACGTGAATCGGGGACACCCAATCCGATCGCCTGGTCTTTCACAGATGATGCGGAACGTGTCGGTATTTCCTTCGAATACCACGAGGGAACCACCGAAGAGACGCGATTGCAACACATTTTTAATGTGGTCGGCGGTGGTGTGGCTTGCGTCGATTATGACCTGGATGGCTGGTGCGATCTTTATCTGGCCCAGGCAAACAACTGGCGCGATCCCACGATACAGCCCGCGCGAACCGACCGACTCTACCACAATCAGGGAGGGAAATTTCTCGATGTTTCCGCACTGGCCGGATTGGGAGACACCGGTTTTACCCATGGAGTCACCGTAGGGGATTTTGACCAGGATGGTTTTCCTGATATTCATGTCGGGAATCTGGGTCCAAACCGACTCTACCACAATCAAGGGGACGGAACGTTTGTGGATGTGACTTTGAGTGCAGGCGTCGCCGGTCAAGAATGGACGACAAGCAGCTTGTTTGCTGACTTGAGCGGTGATGGTCTACCCGATTTGTATGTGGCCAACTATTCGCAGTTAGAGCAGACGGCGAAAAAAGAATGCCACAAAGCCTCGGGAGAGCCCATGGCCTGTACTCCCGATGTGCTCACCGCCGAGTATCATCGGCTGTATTTGAATTCGGGAGATGGAACCTTTCGGGATATCACCGTTGAGTCCGGTATGCATTTGCCAAACGGGCGGGGACTGGGTCTGATTGCCTGGAAATTTGGGGAGGACGAACGCCTAGGGCTCTTCGTGGCGAATGACACCAGCCCGAATTTTCTGTTGATCAATACGGGGACCAATGCCGAGGGTGTTCCCCAATTCCGTGAAGAAGGAGCTGTGCGGGGTGTGGCCTTCGATGCGGATGGAAATGCCCAGGCCTGTATGGGGATTGCAGCCAGCGATGCCAATGGCGATGGACGAATTGACCTGTACATCACCAATTTTTTTGGAGAATCCGACACCCTGTATTCGCAGCGAGCAGACGGATTTTTCGAGGATGCAACGCGAACGTTTGCCTTACGTGATGCGGGGTTCTGGACACTGGGGTTCGGTTGTCAGTTCGCGGACCTGGATGGTGATGGCTGGGATGATCTCATTTCGACCAATGGGCATGTCGATCAGCAGTCATCCCGTGGTGATGCGGATCGGATGCCACCGCAGGTGTTTCGGAATCGACAAGGGAAACGCTTCGACGAAATTCCGGGCGACAACCTCGGACCATTCTTCCAACGAGGCTATCTCGGTCGAGGGCTGGCGACACTCGATTGGAATCGAGACGGCATCACCGACATCGCAATCTCGCATCTGCACTCCCCGTTTGCCCTGCTGACAAACTCGACAAAACCGGCGGGCCAACCGCTGGTGATCAAATTGATCGGCCGAACCGGGGCTCGTGAACCGACCGGTGCCATCGTCAAAATTCAATCAAAAGACGCCACCCAGTTCCGCCTGCTAACCGCTGGCGATGGATACCTGTCCACCAACGAGCGTCGCTTGGTCTTTTTTATTCCCACCGGAGCAACCGCCGAACAGGTGGAGGTCCGGTGGCCCGACGGAAAAACACAAATCTGGCATAACCTGGGTGCAAATCAGGAAATTCTGCTGATTGAAGGAGATGAATCTCCGTTGATCATGCATCCGTTTCCGTAATTTGCGGGTGGAATCAGCCATTTCTACCTCGCCAGCCAGGGAAATTCATGGACCGACGTGCCTGCTTGAGTCGATCTCCCTAGCATTTTCTCGCATAAGTGGAATTTTGTTGCTGTTGCAAAGGGGTATCATTAGAGTACAGTCGAGTACAAATATCGATTCAATTGGTTGGTCCGCTGATTTCCGGCACAAGCCGTGTCACGAAAATGAAATCGGATTGACGGATTCGGACCGTTCTATTTGAATCTGATTGCTTTTTGGTTTCAGTCGTGGTGATGAGGTTTTGAACTGTTATTTCTTTGTCCGAGGAGGTGCTGCATGCGTCGACGTGGATTTACCTTGATTGAACTTCTGGTGGTGATTGCGATTATCGCAGTCCTCATCGCACTCTTGCTTCCGGCTGTTCAGCAAGCGCGGGAAGCCGCCCGGCGAACTCAGTGCAAAAATAATCTCAAACAAATGGGATTGGCGTTGCACAATTATCACGATACCTACAACGGTTTTCCCCCTGGCAACGTGGCGTCATCCGTGGGTGGTTGGGGCATTTCCTGGTACATCCGGATCCTCCCCTATGTGGATCAGGCACCTGTTTTTAACAAGATCAACTTCTCGGGTGCGCATCCAGGCTGGAGCTGCTGTGGTAGTTCCGAGGGGCAGGCGAATGGCGATGTCATTCGTGGTATCCGTTTTGCTTTCACCGTTTGCCCTTCCAGTCCGATGGATGATCTGCGTGATTCAGGAGGGGGTCCAACGGAACACCCTCAGTACTACGGGATTATGGGAACCACGGATGGAGACGGTTTTGTCAACAATCCGTCACGCAAAGCCAATTGCTGCGGTTGCTGTGGTAACCAGGCTTCTACGGGTCAAATTACCAGTGGAGGGATGTTCGTTCCCGTGGATTCCAAGAAAATCCGCGATGTGGTTGACGGAACATCCAACCAGGTGTTTGTCGGTGAATCGTCGGACTTCATTTTCGGTAATGCTGGCGGCAGCAAAAACACCGATGTCCAGGGAGTTCACGGGATTATGATGGGTGGTCCCAATCTGACCCGAATTGATAGTTGCCCTGGTTGTATGTTTGAACGACAATTCAACATCACCACCGTTCGCTATGCTCCAAACGCCCCGGCGATCAACAATAACCCCGCTTGGCCAGGTATCGACGATAACTTCGGCATCAATAAGCCACTCAACTCGGCCCACACGGGGGGGGTCCATGTCCTATTGGTCGATGGTGCGGTTCGGTTTGTTTCCAACAGCACGGATATGCAAACCTTACGACGACTCATGACCCGCGACGACGGGTTTCCTGTTGGCGAGTTTTAAGGTCGAATCACTCAAATCTCGCGTTGCTCGAGCGAAATCATCCGGCAGTGGCATGGTTTGAGGTCTCGTGAGAGCATCGTATCGAGGCCTGGTGAGGCACAATGGGGTCGGTCGAACCGACCCCATTTTTCAATCAACCTATTTTTTAAAAATGAGTTTTTTATGAACTTGGGTCCATTTCTGTCGACGGGTCGTCGCGTAGCGTCCGGACTGTGCTTCATCTCGGCTTTGTTCACTGCGGTCGGGTGTGGACCATCGGTGAAGGCCCCTGATCCCTCGAAACAAGCGACCATTTCCGGAAAAATCACTCTGGACGGATCCAAACCGGCACCTGTTGATAGTAACGTTGTTTTCTATTTGACGGAAAAAAGCACGATCGTCGCTGGCAAGGTCGATGTTCTCGGAAATTATTCCGCCAAGCCTGCCGAGAAAGAAACGGGAATTCCTGCTGGTCGCTATCAAGTCATGATCCGACCACCAGAACCACCCGCCGCCAATGTCAACAACAAAGATGAATACAATAAAATGATGATGCAAGGTGGGGCTGCGGCCAAGCCCGAGCCGATCAAAAGTGATATTCCCGGCAAATTTCACGCGTTTGATACCAGCAAAATCGTGCTGGAAATCAAACCGGGCCCCAACACAATCGATCTGGATTTGTCCAAACTTTAAAGGCGGAAACGTGTGCGGCTGAGTTCTGTCCTTCCCCACCCCCAGCCATCGCAACCCCGCCCGGTAAGCAGGGGATCTTAGTCTGGATCCTCTGTCACCGTTCACAGCGACAGTTTCTCGCGACAGTTCAGATTCTTGCAAAATGAGCACAACATTCAGACGCTGTTGTTTGGGGGCTGCGGGTTCTTCCTGATTGGTTGACTGACTTGGTTCTTTTCCTGTCGACGCCAGACATTCCTACGTCTGTTTGTCTCTGCGGATGAGCTTTGTGCAGCGTGCCGCTCGATCCCGCTTGGCGACGAGTTTCACCGAGGGATGCGGAGCGTCACGCTGCTGCAAATCGGACTCGGGGTCATGACTGTGATCTTCGCATTCATAGTCGGTATCGTGCTCGTGATACCCGCAGCGATTGGGGTCGAAGGAAACCAATATCAATTGGGTGTCCCCCATTCACCCTGGCATCGAACACAGAAACGAAAGAAGTCGCTCGAATCGAGCGACTTCTTGAGCAGCATCGGAGAACCCAACTTCAACGGAACTCAACTCAACTGACGAACAGCCCCAGATTCGCGTCGCCGAATGGCACCGATTGCCAAACCAATTCTGCCGAAGCCTCATAACACAAACGAGCTTGGTTCTGGGACCGTTCCGTTCCCGACGGTACCGCTTGGGTCGGTAATCCCCTTCGTGCTGACGAGTCTCCAGTCAAATCACTCATTTCCGTTATTCTCGCCGGCAAAGTCAAATCCACCGCCGGTGCGGAGAGGACCTGTGTCAGAGAGAGTACGAGTGCGAATCTCTTCAGAGTCAAGTTGATGTGGGTCGCGCTACGTCCTGAGGTTTTCACAGGCTCTTTGATCGCTTCGCTTTCAGCCGGACGCAGGTAAGTCCGCTGATCCCCACCAATAACAAAGCGAGGGCACTCGGTTCAGGTACTCGGCTGATCTCAGAGGCGGGAATCTCTGTATGAAAAACCTGATAGGGGGAAGTGGTTCCGAGATCGAATGGACTCAGGTCATATCCAGCGAGCGTGGTTGACAAATCGGTGCCGGAAATTTGTTGAGAAGAGTAAGAGTAATATTCCTTACCGGACCTTCCGATATGCGTCTCGCCTCCTACCGGCTTAAAAATTGAGGGGTCTGTAAATCCCGTCACGCTTCCATCGCTTTGCTTCTGGCCATAGACCGTAGTCAGTACCGCTTGACCTGTCAGTTCTCCAGAATCAGGTAATGTTACGAAAATTGTACTACGTGCTTCCCAAAAAGTGAGCGAAGCACTAGCGCTTTCAATAATGAGGATATCCCGACCACCCACGGTCTGGCCAGAGCTAGTTGTACCCGTCCATCTGGTGGGGTACGCCCTTTGTACTGACTGCGGCCCTGATTCAATCGAGAGGTCACCATCCGAAAATGGCCCGAGGATCTGACCGGCTCTCACTGGCTCGGATACCATTAGCAGCGCAGCGAGCGACAAAATTGCAAAGTACTTCATGATCTTCTACCAAATGTGTTGACGAACAGAAAAACGAACACGTGACCAAGCAACGATGCTGAAAAAAGCACACTCCCCTTCGAGATCAATCACCCCAATCGCTGGTTGTGGGGAAATTTCCGCGAAAAACCCTGTCGGAACGGACGAGCGAAAAGGCTATTCCGGCGCGGCTGATTGAGGCGATTTTGGGCTTTCAGTGGCTTGGGCTGCATCGAAACAAACTTGTGTCACCACCATTAAGAACGAGAAAGATCGCCACGGCGGACAAGAATTTGGCGAAATCTTTTTTTTTCTCCAAATTCTTGTCATGTCATGGCGCTGTCATCGTCGGGGAATCGAGGTGACTGCACGTTCTGATCGGTCCCATGAGGGTCGGATCGAGTAACCGGCCTCCAGATGGCTCCCGCCATCTGATCGAAACGGGTCCCTTCTTCCTAATCGGTCCCATCGCACGCTTCCCGGCGTCACGACGGTTTGGGCTGCTGTTTGCGAGTAACGAATCCCCGCTTGATTGCGGGGAAAATTGCGGCCAAATTTCAGATCGGCTGGATCGACCGAGTGATCAAGCCTCGCCTTGTGCCTGGGGATCTCGCCTTGTGCCTGGGGATCTCGCCTCGTCCCTGGAGCGAGAGACTTGATCTTGCCTGCGGGTAATCGCCGTCGCAACTTGGCGGTTGCCGATTGGATGGCGATCACGAACCGAACAGACACCCCTTCCAGCCTGTGTGAAAGGGGAAGCGACTCATCTTGAGTTACGTCTGTCTCCACGGGATGACGTGAGGAAATGGAGGCAGGGTGCTTGAGGACGTGGGGGCGGTGCATGCGAAAGGATCAGCGGCGTCAAAGTCTAGCTGCGGTTTACTGCGGCAAGACTTCGACGCAGAAGCCGGTGGGAGGGGACGAGCCGTTTTCGGGTGCTACTTCTCCGTCGTGTCAGGCCGTCGTGTCAGGCCTGATGAATGTGGATTGTGGCAACGGATGAGTGTTGACGTAACCACCACCAGCGGATTGTCAGCAGGCAGATGCAACTCAATCCCATCGCCAGCGTGGAAGGCTCTGGGCAGATCAAGATCGCAGCTCCGCTGATCGTCACGGAATCGCCCCGAGACAAGTTGAACCCAAGAATCACTTCCAAGTAATTGAAAGTCAGTGTCGATTGGGAGCTTGATCGCGGCTGAAAGAAGTGATATTCCCTGAAGCCCGCTTCGTCGATCGGACCACCCAAAGCTCCAAATTCGTAGAGCGGATTGAATGTTGCACCTCCGTCAGTCGAGAGCAGCGAGCGTTGAATCCCCGCTGCCTGTTGAGTTCCATCGTTCAACGGTGACAAGAGGATCGAACGGTCGCCGTTATCGATCAGGTTGAGACTCAAATCCGTGGCCATGGCATCGTTTTCGGGGAACGGTGAAATGGGAATGCCAATCACAAGCTCAAACGCCATCGTCGCATCCGTCGTATTCGTTAACTCGATTTCGTAACGAATGAAGGGATCTCGATTGATGGCTCCTGAACCGATCATGCTCAGAAGCGGATACGTAAACGAAAACGTAGCCGTTTTTCCCCCTCCAATCGGGACAACGGTCGGAGTCGCGTTATTGATTTGATATTGCACAAAGGGGGTGGAAAGCGGAAAAGGGGGAATCCCGTTTGCCTGAACATTTGTTTGAATCAAGGTGAAAAAAAATACAAAAAATAAAAAATCACGTAATTTGATTTGCATTTCATAAATTTTCAATGATTTTTAGAAAGCCTCGGCCATCACCAACCCGCATATCATACTCACAGAGGAATGAAATTTCGGTTACCCGCGGGTGACAGGTGGGGGACCTGAGCGTAGAACTGACGTTGGAATTATTACGATGTCGCGAGAATTGGGAAGCCCAATTTGTTCGGGGATTCGACTTTCCCGAGTCGCGAGCAACGGATGAGATGCAGATCCCCGGCCGTTGTGGGAACAATGATCAATCACTTTGTAGAAGTTGCAGAAGCTCGTGCCAATCTTGGTCATCACTTTCCGCAGAGCGAAGTCGTCTTCGTATTGTTGTGTGGTACGACTTGCGACGGCGTCGCATGGGGTGACCCGCGGTGGCTCCGATTGTCTACACTCGAAAATGGATTTTATGAGAGGTAACCGTTGACAGTTCGGGGACTGGCTCATTTTTCCCGCGACCAAGTGAAGATCCGCCAAATCGCTCAAACCATTCACTCAACGTTTTGCCGGGAAAACTGTCCCTGTCCCCCTCACTTGGCTGTGAACGGTTACCATGAGAGAGGCTGGTGGCAGCCAGCCAGCCAGCCAGTCGCTCGCTCGTTTGTTACAGTCGAGTAACTCCCCCACTTCGATTTCAGTAATCCTGGTAATCGCGATCCATTTACTGTTCGACTGCAGGGGGATTCCCTGTCACAACGGTCCTTACAACACGCATTCCATAGGCGTCAGACCGCTTGGAATCGGTATGTCGCTCGGCTGATCTCATATACATATAGCGAGTCAGCCATGAGCCCCCCCGCAGAAGATGTTCCTCGGTTTTGGGGTTCCGACTGATCTCGGTACGATCATCAAAGACACGGTTTGAACTCGACGAGACAGGATACGGATAGTCGACATCGTCGCTCCAAACATAGACATTTCCAAGAGCATCAAACAGGCCAAAGTCGTTGGGTTTGAGTTGACCGACAGGATGAGTCTGGTTTTCTGAATTCTCGGCACTCCATGCATACTTGCCGAGTAACTCATTCGTTTCCCCAAAAAAACGAGCGGTCTTTGCACCCGCTCTGATGGCGTACTCGAGTTCCGCCTCCGTCGCTAATCGGTATCCTGTACGTGGTCTCGGCAAGTGATCGGGTTTCGGTCGTAATTTCCCCTTTTTTGATCCATCGTCCTCGTAGTACCATTCCGACTCGGGGATGTTTTCTCGTTTGCTGAGCCAGTTACAAAATTGTGCGGCCTCGTGCCAGTCGACAAACGAAACCGGCTGATCAACGCTGGTTTCAAATTCCTGGTTTCTTTTTTCCCGGCCCTCAAAAAATCCCGCCTCTTTGAACTGAGAAATCGTGATCGTCTTGGCGGAAATGGCGAACGAATGGAGAATTCGACGCAAATGCAGGCGTTCGCTTGTCTCTTGTCGCCACTCTTCGGATGTCGGAGACCCCATCCCGAAAACCGCTGGCCCCGGACAGATAACCATCGAGATCCCAAAGGGAGAAACGTACCAACCCCCATTTTTCGCTTGGCCCGAATCCGTTTTGACTGCGTCCTGTTGGAATTTTTCCGTCGCTTGACGAATAAAATCGGTTTCACCCCATTGCCGGAGCAGCCATTCGCATGCTGCGTGTAAGCCAGCATCTTCGCACTGGTGATACAGCGCATTCAGTTTTTTTAGCAATTCGTCGTACCTCTCCTCAGGATTCGCTCCCCTCTTCGCTTCCAGGAATTTTTTCATCGAGACCTGATCGAATTCGCCGAGACATAATACGAGCGCTCGTTGGACATCGATTCGATGCGTTCCGTGACGGAATTGATTGATCAGTATCGTGGGATCTCCACCGAATTGCTTGAATCGATGAATAAAATACGAACGAGCGCTGGGATCCCAGCGATGTTTCAACAATCCCCACGTTTCGGCGGGGGGTTCGCGAGGATCCATTTTTAAAAGGGCGATTGCCGCTTGTGCTTGACGCTTGGCATCACGCTCTCGCTGTTCGTTCTCGACTCCTTTCTCGTGGATCGCCACGGGACTCTCCCTTGAGCGATCCGTCTTCTCGGTCTCCTCAATTTCTTCCTGTAAATTCAGGAGCTGAGTCGGTTCTTGCGGATGGCTGTTCGAGATTTCGATCAGTTTTGAACGCACACTGCTCCAAACATCCGGTTGTGTTGTTTGCTCTTTCTCAAGAATCGTCAGAACTTCGGAAAAATGCTTCGGACCCCCTTCCATCAGGATGTTGGCAAGAATTTCCACATTGTCACTCCCGTGCGCAATGAGAATATCTGCTGCAAACGAGCGCTCGATCAGATTTCGGTCCTTGTCAAGAAAAGCGTTCAACAACGATTCGAATAGCCGTGCTTGAATCGGCTTCAGCAACTGCATCCAGGGATCCAGATTCAGTGGGTTTGTCTCCAGCAGCGCATCGCAGAGGGGGCTTTCAATTTCTGGCCAACGATCGCTGTCGTTGGCTAACACCACCAGTGTGGCCGCCGACGCAATTTGACTTGCTTTGGAATTCGTGTTCTTGGTTTTGCAGACTGACCAAAGTCGGCCGATAAGTCCTTGTTCGGCTTCAGTCGTGACACCGGAATCGATGCGATCTTTGAGCTTTTTTCGGATTTGTTCGACCTCATCCGGACTCGCAACTTCGATCAATCGATCGCCCAAAAATTGGATTTGGTCCGCACTCAGATCGTCCAGTGCCAGAATCACATGCAGCACGGACTCTGGCGACTCTTCCGCGTTCCCGTCTTTCGACTTGGCCGCTTCACCCTTCAAAAGGGGTTTAACGATCCAGTCCACACGTTTCATCTCGGCGATGACAGGCTGAATATTCGCCGTTTTTACACTTTTCAGTTTTTCAACGAGCCCGGCAGCGTACCGACTCAGGCTGATCGATAACGCCCCCCCTA
This sequence comes from Schlesneria sp., assembly GCA_044354755.1. Classification (GTDB taxonomy): domain Bacteria; phylum Planctomycetota; class Planctomycetia; order Planctomycetales; family Planctomycetaceae; genus Schlesneria. The sequence continues at coordinate 14,109 of JBIKZJ010000100.1, forward strand.
TCAGCAAACCCGCGCACACACCACGCAACAAATGATGCCGTCCCGCAGCAATCAACATGGCCCGCTGGGGATCGGTTCGGTTCCGCTTTGTTCCGCAGACAATTCGGAACCATTGCCAAAGCGATGGCAATTGTCGACGCTCTGGCCGTTCCTTCCAGGCCAGAGCACGGTCTTCCAGCAAGAGTTGCGCGCGACCTTGCCACGTTTCTTTCTGTTTCCAGGTTAACCATTCGCGAAGCGACGGGACGAGGTAGTCGTGTGTCAATTGATAGAACTGGGGTGGACGATTGGGGGGGCGGCCAGGGCCGACAGAAATGAGGGATAAATCGCGATTCTCTCCTTCCACGCCCCCTCCGGCAGGCTCGATGCCGTCCGGGTCGGTCGGCGTGATCAATCGCAAATCGCTGTCGAGAATGCGGATGAGATTCCTGAATTCATCCTCACGTCCCTGATAGGAAGAAGCCTCGAGCAACTCCGCATACGACCTCATGGGCCCTTTGAGTTCCGAGCCTGATTCCGGCAACAACGCACGTAAAACTCCCCGTGCGGATTTCTGATGGTATCGATGCTCGGGCGGTGCTGTGGCTGCACTAAAGGTTTCTTCGAGGAACGCACAACCGATCCCTTCGGTCCCGCCCACGTCTTTCAGCGTCGCGAAGGTCCAAACCTTGCTCTTCATCATCTCGGCAAACAGTGCAAGTCGCACCGAGATCACCTTTCCTTCCTGCGACAATCCCGACACCGCTTGTTTCAAGAATTCTTTTTGGGCTTTGCTGGTGTCACCACCCATTTCCGGTAGCTTGCCGTAGGCTCGGCCAAACGCGGCTAACACCCGCCGGGCATGGTCCGGATCGAAGAGATCGACTGCGGCCGAGTTCTGGCCTTCCCGGAGTGGAACTTCCAGTTCCCGCATGAATCGAGTCGCCGCCATCCAGAAATCGTCCCGCACCAGTACGATGCATTGCAGATGCTCACCGTCACTTTGACGCAACGCCTGGACAAGTTCCGCGTTTTGTTCTCCCTTTTTCGCATGCAACCACTGCTCGAACTGATCGAGGACGATCAGAACTTTTTGACCCGCAGGCAAACCCTGTCCCCGTCGCAGCGACACCAACGTCTGTTTCAAATCGATATCGGCAGGCAGGCCGGGGCAGCGTTTGCGCAGGCCGTTCAACAGTCGCATTTCCGTCTCGTCGGCGGTCGTTTCGACATAGACCGTGAGTACGTGATCGGACAAGCGTGGTAACAGCCCCGCTTTGACGAGCGACGACTTGCCGCATCCCGACGGCCCATAGATCAGCCCCACAAGAAACGTCTTGTCGGCGTCCCGTTCCTCGACACGCGTCTTCCAGAACCGCAGACCGTCGGGTAAACCATCCCGGTCCCGAGGGCCGGGGAGCAACTCCAGAAAGAAATCAGCGTCGTGCTCATCGAACGATCGAAGACCTTTGGGTACCACCTTGAACGACGTCAGTGATGAATTGAGGGTCGTCGATGAACTCGACCTGGAATCGGGATGCGTCCCCGTTTCGCTCGTCTGCAGCCACCCGTCACTCGGCAAGCCCCACCGTTGCCCCTCCGTCTCCAACCAGTTCCGCAATTCAACCGCAACGTCTTTGGCGGTCGTAAATCGTTCCGAGGTGCGCTTTGACAGGGCTTTTAGACAAATTCGTTCCAATTCCTTCGGGATCCGGTCTTTGATCTGCCGCAGTGGTTTCGGTTCGGCAGAAACAATCTGGTCCAGTAACTCACGCGTGGTACCTCCCCGGAACGGACGGCGTCCCAGCAGCAGCTCGTAAAATATGACTCCCAAGCTGAAGATATCCGAGCGTCCGTCAACGCGATGCGCTTCGCCACGGGCTTGCTCGGGACTCATATACTCCGGTGTCCCCACATAAGAAGGCTCCTGGGCCACATCCTGATCCCGCAGGGCCAGCCCAAAATCCACCAGGAAGGCTCGTCCACTTTTGTCGAGCAGAATATTCGCCGGTTTGACATCTCGGTGGACCAACCCT
>JBIKZJ010000671.1:0-4854 GCA_044354755.1 Schlesneria sp.
CCTGACTGACGGCCCAATTTCCAAGGGAACGGTTCTTTCGCCCGTCGACCCTTTGCGCTTCGCGTGTCGTGAGATCCATCGAGATGATCTCGAACTCTCCTACTTGCCCCCAAAGCTTCTCCCCATTCGATGTGGAAATCAGGCGTAATACCGGTTTTTTGATGGAGACTCCATCGGTGAGTTTGGGTCCACCTCCGGGCATGATCAGTTTTGGAAGGAGACCAATAATGCTCCAGACGACCACTCCGAGCAGAAGTAATTCGAACAACATCATGATCGTCGCGCGCCCGTGATATCGCGCCTCAGTCGAGACGATCGAGCCGACGGAAATACTTCTGAATCGTTTTCTCACGTTCACTACTTTCTGTTGCGGCCTCATGAATCATCATCGAGATACGGAAGGTTCCTCTTTCACAGACAGACAAGGTCCGTGAAGGATTGGGTTCCAACTTGACGACAAGCAGAAGCGATGTTGCTTGCATCCGGGGACCTCTCTCATTCCGGGCTCAACTCATTTTCGCGCGAGGATTTCGACGGAATTTGGATTTTCGGGAAAACAGATTGACGTTCACCAACGCCAGACTGCGGAACGCCTCGAAATTGTCAGAGCTTCGGAATGGCTTTTTCTGTGATGACGCGGGCATCGGTCCATATTCGTTTCTCAATTCAGCAGAACATCAATTCTGGTAATTCAGCCTTGTCGTTACTCAATTTGTCCACGATGAAAGATCACGACTTTCATGGAAGATTCAGACAATCACAGTAGCTGCCAGATTCATCACGACACGATCGGATCCCCCCTCCCCCGCCCACCCCGATGTGGCTTCCGTAGACCTTCGACCCGTTTTCTCAGCCAATGGCCCCGGGCTGACGTCGAATCGTCACGAGGGGATCACGGTGCGCCACATCGCCGAATGATTCCGTTCACGATTCCTGTGACACCACAAAGTGGCTGGACGATGCCATTCAAAGGCCCTCGGCCTGGGTGCGAACCTGATCGGCGTCCGGAGCGGCTGCGTCAGTAATTCCAGGCCTGAACAGCCCGTAAGCCGGATATCGGCAATCACGACATCGAAAGCCCGTTTCCGGACTAACTCCATCGATCCGGACGCCGTTTCAACGGTGAGGACCTCATATTGGTATCCAGGAATGGTATGGCAAAAAGGCCGGAGGATTTTGAGATCGCCTTCAATCATGAGCAGTTTTTCCATCGTCGATTGTCCTCTTCAAGATGTTGTAAAAAACATCATCCTTGACGTTCCCATTGAAAAAATCCTGCTCACACCACGATGTAGTGGCCTGTTCAACACAGATCACGCGATGGAGTTGGCACGGGAGCCTGCGGCGAGCAAAACAACGTGTCAAACATGATCAAGCTTGAGACTTTTAAAAAGAGAAATCACGGTGACAACGTCGATCATCAACAGGCAATTCCGGCGCGAGCCCACTTGGCTGGGTCGCCATCTGCCCGTCACATTTTGTGCAATTGATTGCTCAGCGGAGACTGAGACTCGTTAGCCCTGCCAAGCTCCTAACTCGGAATGTATTATAGAAATCCACGCGACGCAATACATAACACTAAAAATAAACCGCACATCAGGTAAACCCTGACACACACTTCAGGTAAACCCTGATACACAATACCCCACATTAAACATTACTATGCATCACACCCACAATCCTACTACAATACAACCATACAACCATGCCCAACGAGAAATGATCCGAGGGAGCTTTTTGAAGAATCCCGACGAGCAACCGAGGTCGCCCGGTGGGCGTCAGCTCTGGAACTCTTCAGTTCTGATGCTGATTGAAATAAATCAATGATCGGAATTCGCAAGCGCGCGCCGCTCGGCACATCCAGTCCTCATCTCGTTCTTCTTAGGTTCCGATATTGTCTCAACGCAAAATCCCTCGCGGCGTTGTCCGACGGGGCGATCGATATGATCTCGAACTCTCGTAATTGCTCCCAAAGATTCACCCAATTGGATGTTGCAACTCGGCGTAAGCCACGTCGAACGGCATCCCTTGCGATCTTCGCGATGTGCGAAGCTCGATCAAATCGCCATTCGTCGGTTCGTATTGACTTTGATTCAAGAACCAATCGATCTTTGTATACAACCAGTTGTACAGATCTTCGAATGAGTGAAAATCCAGGATTGCTTCGGCGCGACCCTGACACTGATCGAACTTCAACTGTCGAATTCGCTGTTGAACGTCGTCTGACAGGGTGCCGCAAAGACCGGTCTGGATCCGCAGCAACATCGTGGCGATCCCCTGCTCTCAATCATCCTCTCGATCACAGATCGTACGTCGATACCGATTACGGATTCAACGATTGCAGAACTCCCGCCCCATGGAAACTGTGGTTTCTGGCACTCGGCTGATTACGGCGCCGTTTCTTCAGTCTCCTCGCGAGATCGTTCGAGTGCCTCTAACTGTTGAATCGCCATTTCCAAGTCTTTAACGTGAGTGGAACCAAGTTTGATCGCGGTACGAAACTCTTCGATCGCCTCCTTATTCCTTCCCAACTCCGCGAACGCGGCGCCCAGTTCCATGTGCGTATCCGCTGCACTGGGGTCCAACTCTATCGCCCGTTTCAATGGTGCAATCGCCTGTTCAAACTCCCTCTTTCGGATATGGATCAACCCCAGGTACCGATGCGCGACCACCCACTTGGGATCATTCACTATCGCTTGCTGGAACGCGTCCCGTGATTCTTCGAATCGCTGTAGATCAAAGAGAACATCACCACGATTGCTGTGTGCGAGCGTCATCGTCGGATCAATTGTGGTGGCTTCTGTAAATCGGGCTAGCGAATCTTCCAACTTGCCTTGTTGATTTAAAATCACACCCAGATCGACATAAGCCCGGCTCTGCTTTGGATCGAGTTCAATTACCAACTCATATTCCTGGGTGGCTTCATCTAAATGATCGAGATTGACGAGCGTCTTAGCCAACATATAGTGACTAACCGCGCTTTGGGAATTGATCGCGATCGCCTTGCGATACTCCTTCTCGGCATCCTCGAAATTTTTCTTATCAAAGTAAATATTCCCAATCGAAACGTGAGCGTCGTAGTAATTAGGATCAATTCGAAGTGTTGCCTCAAGATAGGAAATAGCCTCTGCCAGCCGTCCCTTGCTTCGCAATGCCGTGCCAAGGTTGTGATGCGATATCGCATTATTCGGATTCAAACGAATGGACTCAAGGTATGCCTCGATCGCGTCATCAATTCGTCCGAGTCGCTTGAACACATTGCCGAGATTGGTGAAAGACGCTCCGCTTGACGGACGAAGGGCGATTGCAGAATAAAGAAAGCGGACTTGCTCTGTGAGTTTGTCGTTTATAGGAATCGGAATCTTAAAGTCACGCGAGCCGAGTTCGAAATTCGTCCAAAAATCCCCCGGAAAGCGTTTTAACGTACGGATCAGCAAATTCCGGGCGGTGACATCGTCCCCGGCATTTTGAATTCTCCGTGCTAAGATCACGAGCGATTCGGTCGATTCTCGTTCCAAGGTTTCGTTCTGATTGGCCACTTCCACGAATGACTTCAGGATATCGTCGTCGACCAGTCCAAAACTGCTGCGAATTCGATTTCGCAACGGGTCCGGGTCAGAGGCATTGGCAAGGTCGACAAAACGGCGATACGAGGAATAATCCCGAAATTGTTTTAGGTTCGATCGAACCAAGGCACAATCGTAAAGTGCAACTCCGATCTGAACGTGGGCGGATGTCGCCGCGAATCGTTCCGCCGCTTCGCTTTCGGTCAGCAAATCCAGGTCGACTCCGAATTGCTTGAATGCGTCGAAGTATTGGTCATTGGCGCGCTGGTAGTCAAAGGTATTGCCGCGATCTTCCCTGATCGTTTCCAGTCGTTCGACGAGAATTCGGAACCTTTCCGCCAGATCCATCCTTTGGGTTATCGCCTCAAGGCGACGGTCGACTTCCTTTGAATGAAGCTCGCGGGATTGATGTTCTGCCTGAACGAGCAGCACGCGCGCTTGATCAAGACTCGTGGTCGCCCGTTTCCCGGTATCTTGCTCCGCCGCCCCCAGCAACGTGTCGGCGTCGTGAAGTAATCCGTCAAATCGGGCAAGCTGTGCATCACGCAATCGGGAGATCCACAGCCAAGATCCGCTGCCGATCAGCGCGGCGGCGATCATTGACGCGGCGATCATCAGGATCCATGTTTGTCGCCGACGTGATTGACGCAACCCGCGTTCGACATTCTCTCGGTGCTCAAACAACCGAGCGGCGACCTCTCCCGCGTCGCGAGGGCGCATTGAAGGTTCATGCGCCAGGCAGTCAGCGGCGAGCTTTTTCAGATCCGCGTGACCATCGCACGACTCGAGCTGCGACAAGGCCTGATTTAATTGCGCTTTCCGAGACGTTTCCTCCTTGTCCTGCCTTTGAAACGGGATCTGGCCGGTGAGTATGACATACAGTGTCGCCCCCAACAGGAAGACATCCGTTCGCTGATCGACGGACTCCGTATCGCCACGCAACTGTTCGGGTGCCATGAATGCCGGTGTACCAAGGATGTCTCCCGCAGCCGTGTGAGCCCGGGTCTCTTCCAAGTCTTTTGCAGCCGAATCGTCCTGCTTGCAGTGGGACTCGGCCGAGCCTTCGCTCGCGGCAAGTTCGAAGTCCAAATCATCATCGTTCCCGTCGATGGAGAGGGTTTTTGCCAGGCCCCAATCCATGACCTGAACTTCGCCAAACGAACCGACCATGATATTCGCGGGTTTTAGATCGCGATGGATCACGCCTCGGGAATGAGCGTATGCCATCGCTTCACAGACTTTTTCGAAAACATTCAGTAGTTTTTGACGATCGTCGTTCGGCGTTTTT
>JBIKZJ010000101.1:0-16012 GCA_044354755.1 Schlesneria sp.
GTCCAGCTGATGGATGACGGTTCGCTGCGGCTCAATCAACAATATTTCGGATACGCGACGGGGCTGACCTCGACGACGGCGGCATTCCATGCACTATTCGGCGGCCCACCCCGGCCGCCTGAATCCCAGCTGACGCAGCGGGAAATGGATTTGGCGGCCAGCATTCAAGTGGTGATCAACGAGGCATTGCTCAGGATGGGGCGATTTGTCCATCAACGGACCGGACTTGATCAACTGGTGCTGGCGGGTGGTGTGGCGTTGAACTGTGTGGCGACGGGATTGCTCTCGTCGCAGGGGCCTTTCCGACAGATCTGGACACAACCTGCGGCGGGTGATGCGGGGGGGGCTTTCGGGGCGGCCCTGAGTTTCTGGCATCGCGAATTAGGACAACCCCGTTCCCTCGGCAAGCCGGATGGAATGCGTGGGGCGTTTCTCGGTCCCGAGATCGAGCCCCACTCTGCGGACGATGACACGATCCTGGGGGCACTGGGGGCGGTCTGGGATGTTCTGGACGAGTCACTTTTACAAGAGAGGATTGCGGGGGCGATTGCCGAGGGGAAGGTGGTGGGGGTCGCGCGCGGACGGATGGAATTTGGCCCTCGTTCGCTGGGGGCTCGTTCGATTCTGGGTGATGCCCGATCCGAGACCATGCAGTCGCGGATGAACCTGAAAGTCAAGTTCCGCGAATCCTTTCGCCCCTTCGCCCCGATGGTTTTGGCGGACGACGCGCAGCAGTACTTTGATTGCCGCCAGGAAAGCCCCTACATGTTGCTGGTTTATCCGGTTGCTGAGTCGCATCGGAAAGAGATTGACCAGAGTGGTCAGTTCGGGATCGACCTGCTGAAGCTGGCCCGCTCGGACATTCCTGCGGTCACCCATGTCGATTATTCTGCCCGACTGCAGACGATTGATGCCGAGCGTAATCCCTTCATGTATGGGGTATTGTCTCAATTCAAACGGAAAACCGGCTGCAGCGTGATCGTGAATACCTCGTTTAACGTGCGGGGCGAGCCGATTGTGAATACTGCCGAAGATGCCTACCGTTGTTTCATGGCGACCGAGATCGACGCGCTGGTGGTCGGGAATCGGTATTTGGAACGAACCCGTCAACCACACCCTCCGCTGGACGAGGCTGCACGTGCCCAATGGCTGCAACGTTTTGAACTCGATTGACCCCCCCGAGGGGCTCAGGCGATCACCCTACCTTAGCCAACTTGCGGAACGCCGTGAGCGGGAAGAGGTTCGTCAATTGACCAGCTTTGGACTGACGATGGGGTGGCTGTTCACGCTGTTGGGAGGGTTTTGCTGGTTCTGTGTGATCAGTCAGATCGACTGGTTTTGGCGAGCCCTGATGACCATTGGATTGCTGTTGCTGGTGCTGGGGACCGTGCTCCCTCAGGCACTCGCCGGACCACACCGGCTTTGGATGGGGTTAGCGCACCTGCAGGGGCGACTCGTCATGACCGTGCTGCTCACGGTGGTCTACTTCGTGATGATCGTCCCGCTGGGCTGGTACCAGCGGCGGCGACAAGGGGGGGGTCAGCCGTTTTACCGTTGGGACACAACTCAGCCAGCCCCGACTCAGCCAGCCCAGAACCTGCCAGCTGGTACCACCGCCTGGGAAACCCTTTCCCCCAGCGAGTCTTCCCCGACGACGACTCGTCGCCAAACGGGTCGGACACGCTCGCTGATTTCGCTGTTAGCGGAAACCTTGTCGTTTTTCGCACAACGGGGACACTACCTGCTGCTGCCGGTCCTGTTGTTCCTGCTGCTGCTCGGGCTGATCTTGTTCTTCGTTCAGACCTCGGCCCTGGCACCGTTTATTTATACGATTGGCTCGGTTGTTTCTTGAATCTGCGGCTTGCGGGACGAGAATTGATAATACACGACCCCGGCCACGATCAGGGCGAGGACCCAGGCGAGCTTGTCCCATTGTTCGATGAAAGTGCCGATCAACGCGATGATGTAGGTGGCGATCATGAGGCCCGGAGTAAACGGATAGCCCCAGGTTCGGTAAGGCCTTTCGGCATCGGGATGCCGGATTCGCAGAACATACACCGCTCCGACCGCCAGGCTATAAAAGATCAATCCGGCACAGATCACCGCATCGGTAATCAGGTCAAAGATGTCTTTGGGGCTGGGGCTGAGTGTGTAAAAAGCAATGATCAGAATCGCCGTCCAGCTTCCCTGAATCAGAATCGAATTCGCCGGGGTATGAAAGCGGGGATGGACCTGCTGGATGAAGTTGGGAACCAGCCCATCGCGTGCGGCGGCGAAGTAGATGCGTGGGCCGGCAATCAGGTTGGAATTGGCCGCACCAAAGGTAGAACAGCAAACACCGAGTGCCGCGAATTTGCTCCCCCATTCGCCAAACATGACCCGGAACACATCCGAAGCCAGTGTGGTACTTTTCGCGACGGCGGGCATCGACAGCACCAGATGGTAGCCCAGATTCGCACCGACGTAGACCAGCACGACGACACCAATCCCAATGCTGAGTGCCCGGGGGACATTGTGCTGCGGTTCGCGAATCTCTTCGGCGACAGGCGCAATATTGATCCAGCCATCATAGGGCCAGAACACCGCAATCAGCGCCAGCCCCAATGCTGCCAGTAGTGATCGAGGAACTGGCAGCGATGTCGACTCGGCAGCGGTATTCGCCGCCGCTGTGCTGTCTGGTGCAGTCTCTGCATTGACGATCGCCGCCGCAGAGCCGGTTTCGGGCGAGGAGACTGGTGGTGAGGCGACCCAGAGTGGCGAAAGGTGATCCAGATTCATCTTCCCCATGAACAGCGGGAGGAAAATTAACAGGGCCAAAAACGTCAGCTTGGTCACCGTTGCGACGTTCTGGACGGCAGCCCCCCAGCGGGTACTGATCATGTTGATGGTTGTCAGCCCAATGATGATCAAGAGGGCCATCAGAAATTGCCCATTATGACCCAGGGGGGTCGCCACTCCCGGTGCGGGCCTGAGAAACTCGTCGAGATAGATCACGGTGGCGCAGGCGAGTGCCCCCAGCGAGCCGGTCCGGACCACCCAGAACTCGGTCCAGGCCCACAGGAAGGCGGGCAAGCGTCCGTAAGCCTCACGCAAAAACAGGTACGGCCCCCCTGCGTGAGGGTACATGGCTGCGAGTTCCGCCAGAGCCAGTGATCCGCAGAGGGTGACCAACCCCACAAAAATCCAGACACTAATGATCGGTAGAAAGCCCCAGGCCATCAATGCCTGATCGACCTTCCCCACCTTCAGAAAAATCCCCGAACCGATAATTGAACCGATGACGAGGGCCGTCGCATCGAACAATCCCAGGATTCGGGGAAGTGTTTTCGGTCCGGTCTGACTGGCGGGTTTCGGATTTGACATGGTTGTTCCCCGCAGGTGGTGCAAGATCAGGTTAGAAAGAGCCGCTTCAACGGGCCATTCGGACCGCATCCTGGACGTGGATTGTCCCTTCGTAGAGAGCTCGTCCCACAATCGCACCAATCAACTTGGGCTGTTGACGCGAGACGGCGGCGAGTCGTTCGATGTCGGCCAGGGTTGTGACCCCGCCCGAAGCGATGACAGGAAGGCCCAGTTCCGCCAGCTGGACCATGTCTTCGATCGTCCCCTGATCGATTCCCTGCATCATGCCGTCATTGGCGATGTTCGTGTAAATCACGGCGGCAAGATCAAGATCGGCAAATTGCCGGGCGAGTTCTAATGCCGAGGTTTGCGAGACATCCAGCCAGCCTGCGGTCGCAACCATCCCGTTGCGGGCATCCAGTCCGAGCGCGATCCGGCCAGGAAACAATTGGACCATCTTGCGGAACCAGTCAGGCTGTTTCAGTGCCTGGGTCCCGATGATGGCGCGGTCGATGCCGACCTCTTCAATCATCTGGCGAATCGTCGCTTCGTCTCGCAAGCCACCGCCGAGTTCGCAAGGGATCTTTACAGTCTCGACGATCGACTTGATCGCGGCGATATTGACCGGTCGGCCCGCTTTGGCTCCGTCCAGATCGACCAGATGCAGCCGCGTTCCCCCCTCACGTTCCCAGCGAGCCGCCATCTCGGCGGGGTTATCCCCAAAGACCGTTTCCTGGGAGTAGTCACCCTGTCGCAATCGGACGCAACAGCCACCTCGAAGATCAATCGCGGGAAGAATTTCCATCGTATTTCGTAAGATCCAGCTCACCAGCGGTCATGGGCCACCAGCGACCGATGTCGTACGCCTTGGGTCTGTTGTTTTTGCTGACCAACCAGACCATGAGGCTTGGAGGGAAACGCGAAAACGAATTGATTTGACTGAAGTCCACCAACCGGCATGCCGCCGGACTGACGCCGATGATAGCAATCCCGATTCCGCGCCACGATGGATGCCCCCATCATTTTTTCACAAATTGACGCTCCATTGACGCTCTGTTGTCACCAAGCGGTCTGCGGTACAAAGCTTTCCTGTTGATCCTGGTGAAGAGCAAAGGGTGGCGTTTGGGGATTTCTTCTCTGGGGGCACTATCTCTGGGGGCACCGTCTCTGGGGGCACCGTCTCTGGGGGCACCGTCGCTCGCACGGCAGATTCCCGTCGTGACACCCCAAGGTGAAAGACTTCACAGAGATTTACGGAAAAAAACGATCCATCAGCAACCCGTCAATCGACGACTTTTTCAAGAGTCTACTAGGCGCGGCAGGGGTTCGGTGGGATAATTCTGAGACGATTCAGGCTCTTTTCACCCACTAGCGATTGTCTCTTGCCAATGATCAACCCATTGAGACCGGATTTCAACGGCTTTTGTTGTCACCTATTCGGAGGTTTGTTGCTGGTCGGCTTGCTTGCCGAGTCGGTTGTGGCACTGGAACCGGTCGAGTTCAACCGAGATATCAGGCCGATTCTCTCGGATAGCTGCTTTTCTTGTCATGGTCCTGATGAAAAAGCCAGGCAGGGTGGCTTGCGACTTGATCTTTCCGAACCCGCTCGGACGCAACTCGCATCAGGAAAAATCGCCATCGTGCCGGGTGAAGTGACCGCCAGTGAATTGATTCGTCGCATTTCCAGCAGCGACCCAAACGAACAGATGCCCCCGCCTGACAGCGGCAAGCATGTGACCCCGTCCCAGGCCGAGATGTTGAAACGCTGGATTTTGCAGGGTGCCGCATATCAACGACACTGGTCGCTGGTTCCCCCGGCGAGGCCCCGGCGATCCCCTGTCGAGCAGCGAGATGCCAGGGAAGCCAACCCGATCGATTCGTTGATTGTTGATCGACTACAGCGTGAGGGGTTGGGACTGGTCCCCGCTGCCGACAAGGAACGGCTGATTCGCCGCGTCACACTGGATCTCACCGGCACCCCACCGACGCTTGGTGAAATCGATGATTTTGTCGCCGACCATGCCGCAGATGCCTATGAACGAGTGATCGATCGATTACTCGCGTCACCTCGTTACGGCGAACGAATGTCGCTCGACTGGCTGGACGCCGCACGCTACGCCGACACGCACGGATTCAACAATGACACCGCGCGGTACATGTGGCGGTGGCGAGACTGGACCATCAATGCCTTGAATTCGGGAATGCCGTTCGATCAGTTTGTCACAGAACAATTGGCGGGTGACCTGCTGCCGAACCCGACCCTCGATCAGCAGATTGCCACAGGTTTCAACCGGAATCACGTGATCAATTCAGAAGGGGGAATCATTCCGGAAGAATATCGCGTGGAATACGTCGCCGATCGCGTGCATACCACCTCCACGATTTTTCTCGGTCTGTCACTCGGCTGTGCCCGCTGCCACGATCACAAATTTGACCCGCTGACACAGCGGGAATACTACCAGTTCTTCGCCTTCTTCAATCAACTGAATGAACAGGGGGAGGCGGGCCGGGCTGGCAATGCCGATCCGATGATGAAAGCCCCCACGACCGAGCAATCCCAGCGATTGGCCCGCCTGACTCAGCAACGGGAATCGTTCGAGCGTTCGCTGCAGCAACGACTTCAACTGGCCCAGGATTCGATCCCCCAGTGGGAACCGACGTTTCGTGAGACGGTCCGATCCAAAGAAGAAACGATCGTTCCGCGCTTTCGCTGGACGTTGGACGAACAAACCGGGAGCGACGTTTCAGAACGGGGCGATCCGCTCCGCAAAGGTCAGGTGATTGGCAAACCTCAATGGGTTACGGGCAAGCTGGCGGGTGCGATCAAATTGGATGGAAACACACACATTGAAGCGGGGGATCTTGCCTCGTTCGAGCGGACAGATCGATTTTCGTATGGAGCCTGGGTCAATCTGGAAAACAAAGAGGGTGCCACCGTCGTTTCCCGCATGGATGACGGCGACGCTTTTCGTGGATTCGATCTGCTGCTCGTCGGCGGCAAGTTGACCGCTCATCTGGTTCATCACTGGCCGGATGACGCTCTGCACGTGGTCAGCAAGACCGACGTCCCACTGAATCAATGGAAGCATGTTTTTGCGACTTACGATGGTTCCGCGAAAGCGGAAGGCTTTCAGCTTTACCTGGATGGGCAACGCCTCGAGGTGGAAATCACCAACAATCATCTGACGGGGACCACCATCACCACCAAACCACTCCGGATTGGACGGCGCACACCGAGTGCTCCGCTAAAGGGGATGCTTGACGATGTCCGGATTTATGACCGTGAATTGACCCCTGCCGAGGTGCTGGTCGTGGCTCAGCGAGATGGGTTGGCCGATTTGCTGGCCATCAGCCCTGATCAGCGGAACGCGGAACAAACCCAGCAGGTGATTAACGCCTACGTGAGCCGTTTTGATGCCGATTTTCAGGGGCTGACCGGCGCGCGAGATCAGCTTGATCAACAGCGAGCCGATCTGGAAAAGCTGGTCCCCTCAGCGATGGTGATGCAGGAAATGCCACAGCGTCGCTCGACCTTCCTGCTCAAACGGGGACAGTACGATGCCCCCGGAGACGAAGTTCAGCCCGATGTCCCCGCCAGCCTGCCACCGTTTCCGCCTGAGGCACCACGCAACCGTCTGGGACTTGCCCAGTGGTTGCTGGCTCCGGAACATCCCCTAACCGCCCGCGTGGCGGTGAATCGGGCCTGGATGCAGTTTTTTGGGAGCGGGCTGGTCGAGACAGTCGAAGATTTTGGTTCTCAAGGTCAGTGGCCCAGCCATCTGGATCTGATTGACTGGCTGGCGATCGAATATTCCGGTTCAGGCCTCACGGCCGCAGGCACCCCCCCCTCTTCAGGTCCCCGCTGGGACACCAAGCGTCTGCATCGACTGATCGTAAACTCGGCAACCTATCGCCAGTCATCGCGAGTCTCTGCGGCGATGAATGAACGGGATCCGGCGAATCAACTGCTGGCCCGCGGACCACGGTTCCGGATGCAGGCCGAATTGATTCGGGACAATGCACTTGCGATCGCGGGATTGCTCAGCGACCGGATTGGTGGACCGAGTGTTTCGCCCTATCAGCCTGCGGGTTTATGGGATGACGTGGCGGTCGGTGCGGATTACGAGGGGACGGTCTACAGGCAGGATCAGGGTGAGGGATTGTATCGTCGCAGCATGTATACCTTCTGGAAAAGGACGTGTCCTCCCCCTGGTTTGAATACGTTTGACGCTCCTGAACGCGAGGTCTGCACGGCGCGTCGCTCGCGAACCAATACGCCATTGCAGGCGCTGGTGCTGATGAATGACCCAACGTATCTGGAGGCGGCGCGAAAGCTGGCTGAACGTGCCATGGTCGAGGGAGGGGATTCGATCGAGTCACGACTGACGTATGCCTTTCGGCTGGTTCTTTCACGCAAGCCGTCGCCGATCGAGACGGAAGTGTTGGCCAAAGCTTATCGCCAGCAGCGTGAACGCTATCAACACGATCCGGCCCGTGCGAAATCGTTGATCACCTCGGGCGACTCGCCGCAGAACAAGTCCTTGGAGGAGACCGAACTTGCCGCGTGGACCTCGGTGATGAGCTTGTTGCTTAACCTGGATGAAGCGATTACGAAGGGTTAGAGTGCATTTGGGATGGAATTCGGCAGAAAGCGGGGATCATGCTGCGGGGAATTTTCGCATTATTTTTTCGCTCGTTGCGTGGTGACGCCAGGTCGGTCTGGGTGCATTTGGCTTGGCTATTTTTGCTGCTGGTGATTTATATCGCCTTGTGGTTCGCTCAGGTTCAGGCGGACTATCTCGGGGCACCCGGTCGCAATTTTTTCCGCTACGTGATTTTTTTGAATGCCATTTTTGTGACATTATTGGGAGTCAGCTACTTTTCCAGTGCGATTTCGGAAGAAAAAGAAGAAGATACGCTGGGGCTGATGACCATGGCAGGAATCAGTCCGCTAGGGATTTTGCTGGGAAAATCGACGACCCGTCTCTTTCAGGTGTTTCTGCTGCTGGCCCTGCAATATCCGTTTACGCTACTGGCCATTACGCTGGGGGGGTTAAAACCTGACCAGATTTCTGCGGCTTACCTGGCGTTACTCGCTTATACGATCCTGCTGGCGAATATGGGCCTGTTTTGTTCGGTTGTTTCGCGGCGAAACCGCGACGCCGCAAGTCTCACGGTACTTTTGCTGATTGGCTATATTTTCACGCCGCTCTTCGCATTGATCGGGGTCAGTTTTCTCTCGTTTCAAGGGGGAGCCGATTGGCTATCCGTGGCTCCGTTGTTGAAGCCGATTCTGGCCTGGGTCTCGAAGACCAGTGTCTTTACGCAGTTGTATGAGGTGACAGAAACCGGGTATCAACTGAGCTTCACGCCGCAATTGCTGACGAATTTTCTCGGGGGAATTGTTTTTTTTCTGCTTTCATGGTTGCTGTTTCCGTTGGTGTCGCACGAACCAGCCACCGAGGCCTCCACGCGGGCATTGATCCCAGTCAAAACCAGCTCGCGGCGCTGGTTCGGCGCCGGTCGGGCCTGGAGTCATTCGCTCGCCTGGAAAGACTTTCACTTTGTCGCCGGGGGTTGGTACGGCATCGTGATTCGCATTGGCTTGTATACGGGACTTTATGTCTTGACGATCCTGGTTTCGTATCCGTGGTGGAACCGCGGCTACCAAAAATTGAACTGGCAAGATGTGACGTATGGATATCAGATCTTCTTGCCCCCGCTGTTCGCCGTCGACTGTGCGTTGTGTGCATCCCGGCTGTTTCAAGAGGAAATTCGACATCAAACACTGGGTGCACTGTTGATGTTGCCTCAGTCCGTTGCCAAACTTTTTTATAGCAAACTGATCGGATGTCTGCTCGGACTTGTACCGGGAATGATTGCTTTGTTGATCGCTTATTGCGTACTTTCCAACGATTCTCCTATTTTTATCGTGAACAGACATAACTTTTGGTTTGCCTGTTGGTATGTGGCCAATCTGTTTTTGCTGATCCATCTGAGCCTGTTGTTTTCGTTGTACCTTCGCTGGGGTGCATTCGCCATGTCCATTGCCGTCACCTTTGGCTCCATGTTTGTTTCGGTAGTCTGTGCTGAGACATGGATGATCCGTCGGGGAAGCGGAATGAATCCCGGTGAGGTCCTCGGATTGCTGACATATCCCATCATCTTCGCTTGTATCGGTTGCCATGTGGCGCTCCTGCTGCGGATCCCTGCGTTAGGTGAGAAATGACCCGCCAGCAATCCGAAACCCCCACAGAATTCGTAAACACCACCGGGGTACACCACATGGGCGCGGGTTCAACATTCGCCGAACCGGAATCCGTTGATTCGGTCGCGGCCGAAGACGACCGATTGATGTATCTGTTACAGGGGGGTGACCGACTCGCTTTCGAGCGTCTGGTGACCCGCTACCAAAATTCGCTGGCCGGTTTTTTCTTTCGGCACCTGCGCGATTGGCAACTGGCCGAAGATCTGACGCAAGAAACCTTGCTGCGGGTTCATTCCACGGCATGGGATTATCTCCCTCGCGGTTGCTTCAAAGGCTGGTTATTCCGCATCGCCCGGAATCTGATGATCGACACCACCCGTCGCCGTTCCCATGATGCGCTGGTGAATGCCGCAAGAACTCAAGGCCCGCGTGATGAGGATTCCGAAGACCTGCTCGATCGGATTGCTGGAGAATTTTCGTTGCCGGAGGAATTAGCCGGTCAGAACGAGTTTGCGGAAATCGTGGCGAAGCTGCTGCAGAAGATTCCGGAAGAACAGCGACTCACCTTTACCATGCATCACTACTCGGGACTCAGCTTGCCCGAGGTTGCGGATGCGATGCAAGCCAATACAACGACCACGAAAAGCCGACTGCGACTCGCCCGGGAAAAGCTACGGGAATTGCTGGCGGATCAGGGAATCCTCGATCCTGCGGTTGAGTTGAACAATTCCTCCGCTGATTCCAGCTAACCGATGACCCAAAGAGGGGCGGGCCGATAATGTTGCAAAAGAACGCGATTCAAGAGAAAAAGTCTTGTCCCTGCGGATCCAGGAAGGTTTTTCCACAGATTTGGAAAAACCTGGACCTGCAGTGATCCAATGGACGGAAATTTACGTTAACGATTTCAGTATTGCCCGAGGTTTGCATGCGGGCGCGGGTCAAAACAAACGGAGCGATCAAATGAGTTATTTCAGCCGCCTGACGGATATCGTGACTTGTGACCTGACGCAATTATTGGAACAAGCCGAAGATCCAAAGGTGGCTATTGTCGAGATCGTGCGTGAAATGCGGGAAGGGGTGGCTGGGGCGCAGCGAAGCGTCAACACCGCCAGTGCCTCCGAAAAACAGCTCCGGCTCGAGATCGAAACGCATCAGGCGCAAGTCGAGCTCTGGACGACGAGAGCGATCGATCAGATCCAGGGGGGCTGCGAAGTCGAGGCTCGACAGAGCCTGTTGCGAAAACGAGAAGTTGAGCACCTGATCGCTGGGCTCGACCAGCAGCACAAGGCCGCCGTGATCACAGAAAAGCACCTGAGCACTATGCAACTCGCCTTGGAAGCACGGCTGTCCGATGCACTGCGGCGCCAAGAGACGCTCGGGGTGACCCCTCAGTCCCCGTCAGTTCCCCATTACCTCGACGCTCGCCCTGCTGCAAAGAACGGAATTCACCGCGAGATTGACGAGGAAATTGAACAACTCAAGCGAAACCTGAAATAGTTTGCTCGAATTCGGCGATTGGGTCCCTTTGCTCGAATTCGCCTCTGCCGTGCGCCCCAGCAACACGCCCATCAGCCCTCGACACGCCCATCAGCCCTCGACACACCCATCAACCCTCAACACAGTGTCGGGCCCAGGCTGCGGCACCCATCGCTCCGGAATCATCCCCGAGGCTGGCGACCCGAAGTTCATAGGTTTTCAGGTACGAAGGCATGATTCTCGCCGCGATCGCTGTACCGACTTCCTCGAGAAACAGTTTCGGCAGCGCTTCGACCAGCCCCCCACCGAGCACAATGACGTCGGGAGCCAGCAAGTTGACGGTTCCGGCCAAGACGACCCCCAACTGTCGGGCACCATCCCGGATAATCGCTTCGACAATCTTGTCTCCGGCATCGATCGCTTCCTTGATCGTGCCACTGCGGATATTCGCCAAGTCGGTCCCCGCGACTCGGAGAATATACGGGGCCTGACCTCGATATGCCGCTTTCGCAATTTCCGCCGACATCGCCAGGCGACTGGCAACGGTTTCCAGGCATCCTCGTTGTCCACATCCACAAAACGGGCCGTCGGCCATAACTGGAACGTGACCAATTTCCAGGCAGCTCCCTGTCTTGCCGCGAAAAATCTTCCCTTCAAAAATCATCGAGCCACCAATTCCGGTGCCGGGAAAGAGGCCAATTGCGGTTCGCGCCCCCTGTGCGGCACCGAATTGAAACTCGCCGTACATGCCGGAATCGACATCGTTGCAAACAAAGGCTGGGCAGCCGAATTCTTTTTCGAGCACCCTTTTTAACGGGACATTCTTCCAGCCCAGATTGGGCAATTCCAGAATGACCCCTTCTTCCAGATTCAGGGGACCGGGACAGCCGATGCCGATGCCACCGAGGCGGTCTGGGGAAACCTCAGACTCTTCGAGCAGCTTTTGAATGCCCAAAATAATTCGCTCGACACCGGCGTCAACCCCTTCGGATCCACGACTTTTTTTTCGCCGTCGTCCGCGCACCTCAAAAGCACTGTCGAACAGCATCGCGTTCATCTTGGTGCCACCCAGGTCGAACCCGATCCAAACTCGATCATTGCCAAGTACGTCACTCATGAGTCTATCCATCCCTAGTTTTCAGAACCCGAGTTTTGCCGAGCTGCGGCCCAGAGTTTGACCGGCAGCCCACCCGATCCGATGCAATTACGCCCGTCGCATCTTGCCTACTTTCATCACTGATACCGCCAGATTTGGACCCTCACCCCCGTCTGAAGCCGACACCCTCAATGCAACGATCGAACAATAGAATGCTCATTTCCAGCGGGCAACAGCAAGGGTTTTCTTTCGGTTTTTTCAACGTGGAGGGGAATTTTCTGCGCGTTTCAGGCGGATTGCCTCTTGCCGATACCGCTCGTTGACTTCCAGATCGAACACCGCCGTTTCCGCCAGTTTGGGAATCCCTCGATACTGGGCATGGCAGCGGTAACAGACGAGTCGGTCTGGCAAAATGGCATAAAGGACCCAGTCCGCTAAGCCAAACAGCATCAGGATGACCATCGCCACTCCGGGCATCATGTACGCCACGGCGATCGTGCTGAACAGAATTCCGATCCCCACAATAAAGACGCCGAGCCGAGTATCAAAATCTTTCTGACGCCAAAGATCCTGGCAACCGCAAACCAGGCAATTCGCCGGAGATTCCCCGACCATTTCTTTTGCTTCCACCGGTCGCTTCCAGTGGCAATGGCTGCACTCGACTTGCGGATTGGTAGGCGCCACCGCACCACGACTGATTTTCAGACATTTTGGACAATCAAAAGCAATCTGCATCGGAAACTCGATTAAAAGGAAGCCCGAAGTTCAGAGTACAAGAGCGCTGCAGACATTTCCCCGATGAAGCAGAGGATCACTCCTGCAAACAAGACCCCTGTCGCGGCTTGCGTATTTCGATATCGCAAAATACGCAGGGCCATGATCGAAATCGCCATCGGTCCGAGGATACCCGCCAGCCAGCGTAAGGAAAACCACGTCCAGTGGAGGCCTCGATGCAGCTCGTCACCCGCGATCATCCAGCCGCTTAGCGAAACCAGAAATCGAAGCAGCACCGCCGCCGCAAAATACCAGCAGAGGGTTTTTAAGGGCTCGATCGACATCGTTGGAGCGGTCAGATACCAATGTCCCAATAACATTCCAGTGACCGCAGCCCCCAACAGGAACGCCGTCGAAAAACTCGACAAGAGATGAAATGCCCCTGCCGAAGTCGTCAGTCCCATGGTCGCGTCCCGTGAACAGATCAAGCTGATCAGCGTTGCTCCCAGGATACCGACCATTGCCCAGGTTCCGACCGGGCGTCGATCCAGCGTCCAGGCGATCGAGCCGAAATATGCAAAACCAATCGCGATCGACGAAAAAATGCGGGCACGGAACAAGAGCGTACTGGAAAGCGGGTCACCCGCGCCCGATGTCAGTTGCCCCATCGCCAGCACCCCCAGGGCACTCAGCCCCATCACCAGCAGCATTTGAATACGAAAAAATCCCGCTGTCACCTGTACACGAGGCATCAGGCACCAGATCAGGCTTATTCCGCACGTCAGCAATAAGGAAAACTCAGCAACCATTGCTACATGCTATTCGCTCAACAGGCCAGCGGAAAGTGTCAAAGGGAAAACCTATGCAAGTCATGAATTCACAATCTGTTACGATATTAGCGATATCATCGGCTCTCGTGGAATCCCGGTCGAGTTTGCCGATTATTCGCGTTCTCGCGATTGCAGGGGCGGGTGATCGAGCAGGCAAGGTGGAAACCAATCCTGTCGATAGACCTATCCGCCTCGAATGACAAACAGGAAAGCATGACGGTGTTGTAGGGGGACCGATGTCCGAAGCGAAGTCTGACATCCAATCGGTCGATGCGTTGCGTCGATACGTTCATGAACGACTCTGCCGCCATGAAAATCTGGTGGGGGATCAGTTTGCGCTCGAAACGACCCCTCTCGTTCGTGGCGGAGCCCTGTGCGGGTTGCAATTCCAGTTACGTGGTCCTCGGAGCGTTCGGCTTGGTGCCGTTTGGGCGGCAGACCGCAATTTGCTGTACCTCTACGACGCGCGTGGTGAACGCTTCCATAAAGAGCAGCTGAAACATCAGTTTCATGTTCAGCTGGATGCTGCCTGAGGAATTCGTCCGGTACAGATGCGAGCGGGGTGCATCGCGCTCCGCTCAACTCGCTTTTCCGCCGGGTGAGCCTCGCCGTGTCGCCTCACTCTGTCGCCTTACTGTGGTTTTTGTTCACGCAGCCAATCGGCAATCCATAATTGGCTGGTCCCATCGGGTGAACGGGTCGAGGTCCACATCAGGCTTTTGCCGTCCGGGCTGAAGACGGGGAGGACGTCCTGAGCAGTGCTGTGGGTGATCTGCGTGACGGCCCCACCCTTAAGCGTGCCGGCGGTCCAGTCGAGTTCCATGGTGAAGAGATGGAACGGAGCATTGGTCGGCCCCTTGCTGTAGTCCGCCCCGGACCAGACCAGGTACTTACCACTGGGGTGGAAGTAAGGGCACCAGTTCACCTGATCGAGATTGTCTGTCAGCTGGACTTCGGTTTTGCCATCAACCGAAATGGCAAACAATTGCAGCATGTGTTCCTTCTGACGGTCCGAGCGAAAGATGACCCATTGATTATCGGGCGAGAAAAATGGCCCCCCGTCATACCCAGGACGGTTCGTCAACTGTCGCACATTCGAGCCATCGGCATCCATGATGTACAGGTCTGGATCCCCGTCGCGTGATGAGGTGAAGACAATCTGCGTTCCATCGGAGCAATAGCTTCCTTCGGCGTCATATCCGGGAGTGTCTGTCAGCCGCTTCATACCGGTTCCGTCAAAATTCACGACGTACAGATCCATGTGCGGATCAAAGTCCCAGAGGTAGCGTCGTCGCCCCCCCTTCGCCGCCTCGTCCCGCGCCTTCAGTTCGGTCTCATCAATCTTGGGGTCTGTGTGACTCGACGCAAACAACACTTTGGTTGCATCGGGCGAGTAATACGCGCAAGTCGTTCGTCCCCGTCCGGTGCTGAGCAATCGTGGGATTTTCTCATCGAGTTTCTGCACATAAATTTGATAGAAGGGATAGCCGACAGGATACGCCTGATAGACAATCCAGTCTCCTTTCGGCGAAAAATAACCCTCGCCCGCCCGCGATAATCCGACGGTAACTTGCCGCGAATTTCCCAGAAATCGCGCTTCTGACGCTTCATCGGTTACCACAGGGGGAGCACAGAGCATCACTGTTAGTAGAGCAACAAACATGGGTCGAACCTCTCGAGACTCGTTGATTCCAATCGTGGTCCACAATCATACCGAAACCCCATCCCAGTGTCCCGCTTACCGCATACTTCCCACCCAATTTTTGTCAGAGACCTGGACCTCGATGGGCCTGGATCCTCTGATCAATCCAAACATTCAAATGTACGACCATTCCTTGCTGACTCATTCCTTACCGACGATCTGCAGCGACCGGGAAGGTTCTTGAGTTTGGCCCGGCGACGTGCGACTTGTCTCGGAGGAGAGTTTTCCGTATCGGCTTTTTGTGACATTTCAGCGAAAACCGCGTCCGTTCGTAGCGTTCGTTTAAAAGTCGCTCACCGTGTTTACGTGTTGGGGTCGACAACATCGGTTCTGCGATTACGTCAGTCGACGTGAATTCTTGCGGGCGTGTGCATTGGGACTCAGCGGCCTTTCGATGGCCGATCTCTTGCGATTGCCGCCAAACGACCCGCGTTTGGTTCAATGATCAGCCGCTTTCACGGCGGTGGCGATGTCCCCTCGTATGTCAGCCTAAAGCACAGCAACGGACTAACCAGTGATGAAAGTCCGCAAGCGGTCGAGACCACTGGCCAGACGCCAGTTTTGCTTTGTTCGCGGGAGCTGTGAACGGTGGGCAGGTGATTGGTCAGACGGATGTCCGGGGTGAACGCCCGACGACGCGAGCG
>JBIKZJ010000472.1:0-4820 GCA_044354755.1 Schlesneria sp.
GTCCGCGTACGCGACTGAGGGCCGAGTAGAGGTCGTATTCCGGGACCATGCGGGTCGCGAAGACATGAACGCGGGTGAATTTGGTGGCATGCTGCAGCTTGATGGTGACGGCCCCCTCGGCCGATGCGATTTGCTCGATCTGCAGCGGGGCGAGACGGGGTGTTTCGAGTTGCCGATAGGGTCCCAGAATGAAACCGTTCATGCGGGGTCCGTCCGTGACACGAACGCGGACGCGGTGTCCGATCGACTTCAACAGCAAATCAAAGTCACCCGCAGGAAGCCGATTCAACACGACCAGCCCGTCTTTGATGCTCAGGTGCTCAAACCGATCCACCACCGGGGTATCGCCGCGGACTTCGAGCAAGGAAAATTCCTCGCGCGAGGCTTTGAGGTTTGCTGCGGCAGGTTTGGCACCGTTGACGGAGAGGTTTTCCCGACGAAGCCAGGGGAGCGTGATCACTTCACCGACTTTGCCATGCACCGTTTGCAGATAAGTATGCGCATCATTTCTGAGGTTCCAGGTGTGTGCGGTGTTCTCAGGATTCAGTGCTGACAGAATCGAGATGTCCGTTAAGGGTCCGAGTGAGATTCGGCCTGCGGCATCGGTTTTCAGTGAAATCTGATGTGTCTGGCGGAAATCACGATGTTTGAAGGTGATTTGCACGGGGCGCGAGACTTTCGATTCGCCGGTCTTACCGCGGAGTTCCAGCACAAAATCGTTGCCGAATTTGGCGAGATGTAACGTCTCGATTTTCTCGGTCTTGTCGATTCCATTCAGTGTCACCGCATCGGTGGCCGAAAGATCTACTTTGGTCCCCCCGTCGCTCAATTTTTTCACACGAGCGGTCAGGGTGAAGTGGAGTGACGCCAATCGATGGGGAACTTTGAACTCGTGCAGTGACTCGCGATCTTCGAACAGCGGGAAGTCAGCCACCTCTTGGGATGTCGGGATGCCATCCAGATCTGTGGAGACAATCGTCAGCTTGACCTCTTCGAGCCGCTTGACCGAAACGGGATTGCCATTGATGGTCAAGCCGGATCGAACCAGCAACTGAGCGGTTTTTTGTTTGAGCAGCGATTCGCGGTCGAGATAAAAACCGGCCGTGAGCTGGTGGTTTTCGGCTTCGTGGGTGAATTCGTCGAGTGATGACAGTCCGCCGCGGGAAATGACAATCGGCTGGCGTCCTGGACGGGACGTGAAGGGGACCGCAATGAACCCGTCAGCGTCGGCGGCGTATTCGTGGCCTGACAGCCAGATGACGGCATCTTTGAGTTGTTCATTTTTTTCGTTCAGGATCGTAAAGACTTGGCCCACAGGGGTGGTGCGGACGATCTGTCGCAGTCGGCCTTTACGAATCAGGGCGCGACTGCTCCGTCCATTCCCGATGAAGTCAACGACATAGACCCCTGGTTGATCGAGTTGCGGAAACTCAAACTTCTTTGCGACCCGTTTCAGTGGGTCCCCGTTGAAATCATGTGACTGCTCAACATTTGCGACCAACCCGTCGAGGCTGATGTCGGTATCGACTTCGCGTAATTGTTCGCGATAGTAGGATTTGGTATTGAGTTCAAAGACTTTGACAATGAGGGTCCCCGCGTTTTTGATGAACAGGTCGAGTTTCACCGGTTCGTCAGGCTCGAACTGAGTTTTGTTGGTGTCGGCAAAGTCCAGATCGACTCGTTGTTTGAGTTGCTGAAATTGGGCGGGAGGAAGTAACGCGGCCCACTGTTCGGCATTCCCCAGCCCATTGACGATTTTCACCTCGGCAAACAGATGCTGCAGGTAGGTGTCGTTGATGTACGGCTGAAATTCTTTGGTGCTGGCGGCATCGACCAGAAACGTGGCAAGATAACTGCGGACCAATGGTTCATCGTTGCCAATGACTGGCAAAAGAGTCACCCCGCTGTAATTGGTATTCAGGTCGCAGGGGAATTGTTTGAACTCGTCCGACTCGATCATCCGCTGGGAGACATAACCGACGCGTCGAGGTAACTTCAGATATTCGAGGAAGCGCTCTTTCTTCATCTCTCCCTGTTGTCGATCTCGGACCAGACGGTGATACAGCACATGGGCTTTCAGCGTGTTGTGTACGGGGGCGAGTCGGCTGGCGAAGCGGGCGATGCGTTCGAAATAGGCATCCAGTCGCTGGGGAAGATGTCGCCAGTCTTCGTCGGCGGTCGGTTGAAGTTTGGTCAAATAGGCGGTGACGAAGTTTTGCTGATTCAGGATTTCCGGCTTGGCTTTGGCGATTTCTTCCAGTTGGGGGATCAGCAGCAGCCGATGGATGGTGAGTGAGCCAAATCCGCCGGAATTCGGATGATCCAGATCGTCAAGGACATGCTTCACCAGTTTGGCATAGTCTGGACGCGTCAGACGCGACAGTAGACTGCGTCGTTGGTTGGGGCCCAAGTCGTCGTTGGCCAGCCAGTCGAGCGCAGTCTCTTCAAAAAGATCGATGTTGTCCGTGGTGGCGGCATTGGCTCGGGCCCGGTAGGCCTCGCGCGAGATGACGGCCGAATCGAGAGTGGTGGGGAGGTTCGGTTCGGCGTTGAGTTCTTCTCGTTGGTGTGAGAAGTTCAGGCCGAGTCGTCCGCGGAGGAAATCGAGCGTTTTTTGCGGGTTTTTCTCGTAGGTGGCCAGTGCCAATCGGGTGCGAATTTCCCAGACGCGCTGGGTTTCCCCATGCCGCTGAATCCAGGTTGTCATCAGTCCGTCGATTTTTTCAAACTGCTCGGTCTGAATGAAATGCAGGGCATGGTAGTAGCTGTATTCTTCGGTGCCGGGGACAAGCTGTTTCAGTGGCGTGGCGCGGTCTTTGGCGAGTGCAAAATCCTCGATAAAATCGATTTCGCCACCAAACCCCATGGACATCCAAGACATGGCGAGTGCTCCGAGAAGGACGAGGCGACGCATGATAACTCCTGAGCCCCCGCGTCAAAGGGAATTGACGCGAATAGGGAA
This sequence comes from Schlesneria sp., assembly GCA_044354755.1. Taxonomy (GTDB): domain Bacteria; phylum Planctomycetota; class Planctomycetia; order Planctomycetales; family Planctomycetaceae; genus Schlesneria. The sequence goes on from JBIKZJ010000472.1 coordinate 2,963, forward strand.
TCAACGCAGTAGGAAAGCAGAAGGAACGTTTCGTTGTCCTGTGACAAGTGATTGAGACGCAAAACTTGAGGAAAAGTTCCCGCTAACGAAAATTGGATTTGGAATGAGATTTTGATTTTGGATGAGTTGAGGCCGCACACCTCGATCAATTCTGTGTGTCAGCGTATCATACCTGCAATCGAATATCACGGAGTTTGCGGGTCTCAACGGGAATTCTGGTGCCAACGGGGATGAAGAGCGTCGCCGCAGCGCCGATCCGGTTTTTTGTTCCCGAATTCTTGAAAGCGAATTTTCATGGACGAATCAACTCGATCCAGTCTGGTGGGACGCGGGGCACAAATCAATCCTGCAAATCGGTTTGCGCGAATTGAATCGGTCGAGGATCAAGGCGAGGATTCGTTTGACGACGAAGACGAAAGCAGTCGGCGCAGGCCCACCGAATACTTTTCCGATCTGTCTCAGTCGGTGGTTTCGGAAAATGACAGCCCCGATGTTTTCTTTCGTTACAGTTTGAACCCCTATCGAGGTTGTGCTCACGGATGCAGCTATTGTTATGCTCGACCGACTCATGAATACCTCGGTTTGAGTGCCGGTGTTGATTTTGAAACGAAGATTTTTGTGAAAGAACGGGCACCCACGCTCTTTCGCGATTGGCTGGCTCGCGATGCGTATCAGCCGGAACTCGTCATGCTTTCGGGGGTGACCGACTGTTACCAACCGGCGGAACGACATTTCCGGTTGACTCGACGCTGCCTCGAAGTCGCCTGGGAGTCTCGTCAGCCGATGTCGATCGTCACGAAGAATGCGCTGGTGACCCGTGATCTGGATCTGCTGGGGGCCATGGCGGCAGAGAATTTGATCAGTGTGGCAATCAGCGTGACGTCGCTCAGTCAGGAATTGACTCGCGTGATGGAGCCTCGTACGAGTAGTCCTGCGGCACGGTTACGGGCGATTCGGGAGCTCGCTGCGGCAGGGGTTCCTACGCAGGTCATGGTGGCCCCGGTGATTCCGAGCCTGAATGATTCGGAAATCCCCGCGATTCTGCAAGCCGCACGGGATGCCGGTGCGACCTCGGCAGGCTATGTTTTGCTGCGACTGCCGCTGACCGTCAAACCGGTTTTTCTCGATTGGCTCTCGCGAGCATTGCCGCAGCAACAAGAGCGAATTGAGGCGCGGCTGCGGCAGACGCGGGGTGGTCAACTGTATGAAAGCGATTTTGAGACGCGAATGACGGGGAGGGGCGAATTTGCGGACCAAATCCGTCAAACATTTGAGCTCTTTTCGCGTAAGTATCAGCTCGGACTGAACCCACGTCCTTTAGAGACCATGAAGTTTCGCCGACCAATTCCGAAGTCGGGTCAAATGCGGCTGTTTGATTGAGCTGATCGAGTTGCGATTCAGTGGGGTTGTATCGTCGGTTGGGATCGTTTCTGAGTGACCGAGGGGTCTGGGGTGATTTTTGAAGCTAAGATTCGTCCTCCTGCAGAGTTCCGTTGTGGTACGCTCCCAGCTTTTCCAGTGGCATGTTATCATCTGGTCCAATGTGGAAAGAAAATGTGGGAAGAAATCGTATTCGCCCATGCCGTGAAGCCTCAGACAATTTTACGCCCGACGACTCATCGAGCTGCGATCACCGCCAGGGAATGGACTCTTCATGTCGAAATCAGATCGTTTCTCGACCGGAATTCCGAAACTCGACGAAATGTTGGGGGGGGGATTGATTCCCGGTACTCTGACCGTTGTGATGGGAGCGACCGGGATTGGGAAGACGCAACTCGGTCTGCAGTTCGCGAACGCCGGGCGGCTGCAAGAGGGGGAACGGGGAATCCTGTTTGACATGACCTCGCGCGGGGATGCT
>JBIKZJ010000102.1:0-15908 GCA_044354755.1 Schlesneria sp.
CGGCCCTTCCCATTGTCCGCGAAAGCCGGCACTCGACGACAAATCGGCGGGACCGAAAAAAATCAACTCGACCCCGTCAACCTGGCACATCATGGGGACTTGGCGGATGGCACGTACGGTTTCCACGATGGGGACCACCAGCACGTTCTGGTTTGCTTCGCCCGTATGCTCGACCAGACATTGACCCCAGCAGGTCGCACGCTCACCACCAATCCCTCGTAAACCCTCGGTCGGATAGTGCGAGTAGCTGACAGCCTGTCGCAATTGGTCGGCCGTTTCGACCCAGGGGATGACGACTCCGTCGGCACCAATATCAAGTGCCCGCTTGATCAGGCCGCTGTTGAGTTCCGCGATTCGCACCAGCGCCACCGTGTCACTGCGAACAGTGGCTCGAAGATGTTCGAGGATTTCTTTCCAGTCAAGGTGACCATGTTCGGCGTCGATCACCACCCAGTCGAGGCCCAGTCCAACGGCGATCTCAGTGACACTGGGTGATTCCAGGGTGACCCACAACCCAAAAACGGGAGCGTCGTCGGCCAGTTTCTGACGAAGTTTCTGTAAGGCTGCCGTTTTCATGGGTGAGTCGCCATCGCTTGAGGGAATTCTCCACCGGCGGAATCTGCCGAAGGGGATTTTCATTTTTTCTATCAGGACCGCATTAAAAGTAGGTATCGACCGAGTGACAAGAGGCTCAACAGCGTGAAATTTGCCCGATAAAATTTGCCCGGTGAAATTGGCGCAGTGCTGAAAACACCATGGTCTCCTGAATTGTACCGAGAAAAATTGTACCGAGAAAAATTGTACCGAGAAAAATTGTACCGAGAAAAATCGGACCGAGAAAAATTGTACCGAGAAAAATCGGACCGAGAAAAATCGGACCGAGATAACGGCAGCAAGAATTCCCTCGGGGAGAGGGATGTCTGAACGGAACGGGTCATCACCTCAGGCAATAGAACATCGATTTTCCGGATCAGCTGGGCGAAAAGTCATCTGCGGAAAAAGGAGGGCGAACCGCATGTGACTCAGGCGGAAAAGAATTCGCGCATCGTGTCCGATGGCTATTCGATCGCCCCTTTCGGTTCAATCAACACAAATGACATTCTTTTTTCGTTAAAGCAGAGCGGATTTCCGACTGCAGAAACCTTCCAGGCCTGACCGGTATTGGCAGAAAGTCGAAGTTCACGTCTCGTTCTTTGCAGCACCAGGAACCGAGATTGAGGTTTCATTTCCTCGGCTTCCATCGCCTCGGTTAACCCCGCATCCCAGTTTTCGTCCATGATGATTTGGGCTTGGGGCCAGCGGCAACGTAGCAGGTATCTCAGTGCAGCAGGAACTGGATCGCGACTCCCCACCAGTGAAATGCGACGGACATTGGGAACCTGCTCGAGACGCGTTCTTAATTCTGCGAATCGATTTTCATCGGAAACCGAATCCTGTCTGGCGATTCCGAGCACCAGCGATGTGATCATCGACCCTGTGATTGTCAGCTTGAGCAGTCGCCGCCATATCGATTCGGTCCAGCAGCTGGTCCCCGCATCCCTGAACGGAATGTTGCTCGGCCCGTAAACGAGTAATAGCGCGGCGAGTGCGGCCCCGATCAGTCCCGCTTGAATGGACCCGGTGATTTTTCCGAGCGACACACCGATTGCGGCGATGACCAACAGTGACTCGACCCACCCCGAAACGGTTCGTTCGATCAAGGAATGGACCCCGAGTGCCGCCAAAAGCACCGTCGGAGCGAGCAAGGCCACATTCCAGACAGCCGTATTGGTGGGAATCAGGGTTCCTGCGATGTCAGCCAGAATCCGTCCTGCAAAGGTCAGCGACCACCACCACCACAGCAATTGAAATCGGCGGCGAGAATTTTCCTCGGTGGAATCCTGCGATAATCGCCAGGCACGCCACCAACCGACAACCAGCCACCCGATCAGCAGCGAGGATTGAACCAGCCCATCCCATTCGCGGGGTTGAAATTCCGAACAGATCGCCGCCTGTTCGTCAGCGGACTGTTTGACCAGACATTCCGGCGGAAGCAGCGATAACCAGGAAAGACGGAATGCGGATCCCGATTGCACCAGCAGCATCACTTCCCACCACCCTCCAACCAGCAGCCCGGTGATCGCCAAAATCAGCGTTGCCTGGAATACCTCGCGACGCGTTCGTGGCAGAGGACCGGATTCAGGAATTGCTGTCGGGTTTGCTGTTGCGAATTGTGGCAGTGATCGCCAGGCATGAACGGCAAAAACAGGCAAAAGTAGGCCCGCGATAGGGCCGATCGCCAAGAGGGATAAGCCCCAGGCGAGACCGCTGATGATCAGGGAAAGCGAGATCGGGGAAGTTCCCCGTTCAAGGTGACGTTGAAATCCCACTACCGCAGCAAGCAAGAGACAGGTTCCCAAGGCGTCATTGGCGGGGCTGAGGGCAGCGGCTAATAATTGGGGATGGCTGCACATCAGCACCGCAGCGATCAGCGCCATGTTCGCCCCCCCAATTCGCCAGCCACAACGGGCAGACAACACGATCGTCAGGCTGCTGGCAACGAGTGAAACCAACGAAAGTGAAAGGAATCGAGAAGTCCCCAACAGTCGGATGACGATCCCATTCAACCAAGGGGCCAGGGGTGGCTGAAATCGCAAGGGCTGATCGGAATCGCTCGATTCAGGCTGCAGGAACTCGGTCACCGACGAGGCATTCGCTACCGCAAGACTTCGCAATGCCGAGGCAGAATCGGCTTCGCTGAGAGGAACGGTGGTGAAGAGCAGCAGGGCGGGGAACAGGGCGCAGACCAGAATCAACGGAGTAAAAATCGAAAGGGATTTTGGGTGAGCGTATAGGGGATTTCTGGGTGTGGCCACGACTCGCAACAGATCGTTGTCATCCAAGAGAATCGGTGACGGGACCTGTTCTGTCATCGAAGTCGACTCTTCTGCATGTGGGTTGAACAAGCATGTCTCGATTCCGAGTTTGCCCGCTCGGAATGGGATGATACAAGGGAGTCCGGCCAAATTTCGCTGTCAGGGCCGGGCGGAATTGGCGAGTTGTTCTCGCTTCCAGCGAATAATGTCGTCCAGAATCGCACTGAGTGGCATGGTCGGCTTGCTTCCCAGCATTTTTTCCAGGCGCGTCACATCGGGTACGCGGCGGCGCACGTCTTCAAAATCGTCGCCATACGCCTCGCGGTAAGGGAGGTATTCAATCTTCACTGCGGGATTGACTCGCTGAATGATTTCTTCCGCCAGTTGGCGAATGGTGATCGGATAATCACTGCCGATATTGTAGACCGCCCCGTGCGCGGCCGGCGTCTCGACCAGTCCAATGACCGCATCCACGACTTCACGTACATGTCCGAAACATCGAACCTGTTGTCCGTCGTCATAAACAACAATGGGCCCCCCCTGCAGTGCCGCATCCACAAAGCGGGGGATCACCATGCCATAATGGCCAACCTGTCGCGGGCCGACCACGTTGAAAAATCGACCAAGCACCACGGGAAGCCCAAACTTGCGGTGGTAGGCCAGGGCGAGGAATTCATCAATCGCTTTGGAACATCCATAAGCCCAGCGGGGTCGCGATGTCGGACCGAACACGAGATCCTCTTCTTCGGTCCACCGCTCTTTGGGATTCTTGCCGTAGACTTCACTCGTCGAGGCAATGAATACTCGTTGTTGACGCTGTACCGCGAGTCTCAGCAATTCTTCGGTGGGATAGATGTTGGTCTGAATCGTACGGACTGGATCGTCGGCCACTAACTTCACGCCGACTGCCGCCGCCATGTGGTAGACGACATCGGCGTGTGCCATCACATCTCCCAAAATGACGGGGTCGGTAATCGAACCGGTCCGAATCTTAAGTCGAGGATGATGCTCGATATGAGCCAGATTTTCGCGCCGACCCGTCGAGAGGTCATCGAGAATCGTCACTTCGTGACCCAGTTCAAGCAGCCGCTCGGACAGATGGCTGCCAATAAACCCCGCCCCACCCGTCACCAAACACCGTTGCATGAACCACTCCTGCATAACCAATTCCATTCGCCAGCCGATCACATCAGCCATGGCTCGATCGACTTGTCATCACAACTTCTGTCAATCCATGATTGCGGAACCCATCACACGATTTGCGTAGCCGAGGATCGGGCTTGCAGTACTACGAAATCGACTTACAGCATCGATCGTGACCTGCTCCCCAACGCCAGCCGAGAATCTCTTTGCACAATACGATGAGGCGTACGATAACCGAGAAGAACTTGGATCAACAACCGAGTCCCCTGTGGCGGTGTCAGGAATTCCGACAGATTGGCCAAATTTTCGCAATCCAATAGGGAAAAGGGAACCGTCCCGGCACTGGCCTAAGCAGGCGATTGACCCCGACGCTGCATTTCTGCGAGGATTCCATCCCAGAGCGCAATGCGCTGAGAAATTGCATGAATTGCGGTCCTCGTCGCCTCGGACTCTTTTTTCGGCTGGCCCTCGCACAAGGAACTGACGAGTTTTCGTGCCAGCGGTCCATGGTCATTTGCATCGAGCTCAATGTGCCGGCGAAGATAATGCTCTAATCGCTCGTTCGAAACACCTTGTTCCGGCAATCGATCCACCAATCGAGAAAACATGTCGGGAATCACGTCCTCACGCCCGTAAAAGAACGCGGACGCAACTTCATGTGGTTGCCCAAACAGCGTCAACCGCATGGTCGACGCGACGAACTCACGGGTGCTGGCCTGGATGGGAGCCTCAGCTAGAGCCACTTCGATTGGAACCCGCTGCCGGATTTTTGCAACGAATTGCTGAATTGGCCCCGTGTCCGCTCCGACATCCTCCATGGCTGCGATGTAAAGCTCGAAATGACTGGAATAACCCCCGAGCCCATCTTCATCACTTTCCTCTGCAACCACAATTTCATTGATAAATCGGGCCAGTGAGGGATCGGCGGCGGGAACCCAGGGGACCGCGCAACACGTCACGACCTGTTGCAGATGCTTTAAAAGCGACATGAAATCCCACACTGCAAAAACATGCTCACCCATAAAGAACCGGAGATTCTCGACGGATTGAACCGATCCATACAACGGATGCCGCAGCAGTGTTTCGCGGAGCTTGTCCAGTCTCCTGAGGGTCTCGGATTGGACCGTCTCGCTCAAAGTGGACGCCATAAAAACTTTCTTAAGCCGGTTGCTCTGGGAGGATTCGTTTGAGGATCGGTGTCGTGGTCAACGTGGTTACCAATGCCATCATCACCATCATCGCAAAGAGTTTAGGTGAGATCACCCCGAGTGACAAACCAATATTCAGCACGATCAGTTCCATCAGGCCCCGAGTATTCATCAAAATTCCCAGGGCTGACGATGTTCGCCAGTCTAGCCCGACAAATCGGGCGGCAATCATCGTCCCACCAAATTTTCCTGCCGTCGCGAAAACAATGATTGTGCCACAGATCAGCCAGCTTTCCCAACCATCGATCAAACCGATTCGCGTATTCATCCCCGTCACTGCGAAAAAAGCGGGAAGCAAAAGAATCGTCACCACATCATGCAATTTCTGGCTCAGCGATTTTGCCACCCGGCTGTCGTGGGGAATGACTGCCCCCAATAGGAACGCTCCGAAAACCGCATGAATCCCAATCGCTTCGGTGGTTAATGCGGAACAGAGCAGTAACATCAAGAACCAGGGGATTGCCCGCTCTTCTGCGAAACGAGGCTCGGCCCAGGCAATCCACCGGATTAACAACGGACGAATGACGGCAAACATGATCACAATAAAAGTCAGAGTTGCGATGGCAACGATCATCGCGCTGCCCAATTGCGCGTTCGCCACACCGACCACGAATGCCAGCAAACACCAGGCGGTGACATCATCTGCTGCGGCACAACTTAAGGCAATCACACCCAAATCGGTCTGATGCAGCCCCTGATCCGTCAAAATTCGGGCCAAGATGGGAAATGCCGTGATCGACATTGCCACCCCCAAAAAAAGAGCAAAACTGGTGAAAGGAACCTCGCGACTCGACAGGATCGGGTAGAGCCACAATGCCATCCCTGCCCCAAGCACAAACGGAAAGACGATACTCGCATGCGAAATCGCAATCGCCGCTTTCGCCTGCTGTCCCACCTTATGAAGGTTGAGTTCCAGGCCAACAATAAACATGTACAAGACCACGCCAAGCTGAGCGATTGAGTTCAACGAAGAGACCACGAGTCGATGAGGGTCGGTCGCGGCATCCGGAATTAAGCGTTGCATCGTTTCGGGCGAGAATAATCCCAGTACCGATGGTCCGAGCAGGATCCCGGCAATCACTTCGCCAATGACTGCTGGCTGATGAATCCTCCTGAGACCCCAGGCGAGCAGGTTTCCTAAGCCAATAACGGATGCTAAAGTGGCGAGAACATGCACGACCACGTCAATCTTCGCTGGTTGACTGGTCCGTACCGGAACAGTCTCGGAGATGGTTGTCACCAATCCCGCGGGGGCTTCGAGCGTCTGACCCAATTGCTGAATCATCAAAAAGGCAAGAATCGCCGCGAACAACAGCAACAGGTAAAACGCGAATACGGAATTCGATCGATTGCGAATCGTCATCTCAGTAGAAGCATTCGTCATCATCCGGGGAATTCAGTAAGTCGAGATTCGAATCGAGCACATTAACACTGTCGAGGATGATACTCGTTCGAACGAATGTTGTCAAGACGAGTGTTTAGGGTTGTTGAAAAAACGGACTTCTGTCACGACCGAGCGACGCAGTTCAAGCGGCCATCGAACTGGGGAGTGTCGCTTAACGGGAGCGGAGAGCGGGAGACATCGAGCGAGGCATCGCGGACCAAGCCATCACCAGCCTGTTTGGTCGATATCAGACCTTCCCCGCCCAGCTTAGATTACGGCGCAGAGATTTCACGAGGAGATTCATCAAAGTAGACATAATGCCGAATGGCGTCAGCAATCTGTGGCTGCCGGTAGTAATGAGCCCAGATATGTCCCACCCCAATCTGGTGGGAAACGCTGTAATCGACGAACTTTTGATTGAATTGACCAAGTGACACACGATCATTCCTGGTCAGACCTGTGGTCGCCATGGAGCTTGCAGAAATCGGGCGTCGCAAAGGATAAAACAACAATGGGAAGTCGGTGCGGTTTTGCAGGTTGATCACCGCTTCGGCCTGGCAGAGTGCTCGTCCGTAACGTTCATCCGGATTCAGCCAGTCGTGATCAATTGCCGCTGCGGCCATGACAACGCGGATATGCCGAACCGGTTGCGGGCCGATCGCCAGTTGTCGTCCGTCGACGATTCCCCCTCCCAGCGAATGCAGTGCCGACGAGACCAATCGTGATCCATGACTATGTCCAATCAAACAGATCGGATGGTCGACGCTCACCCTGGTGACCAAATCGGCCAAGTAAAATCCGTTTAACGAGGCTCGACGGCCCAATTTGTTGATATGCAAATGAGGTATGAAGCCCCCATCATTGCTGGCCCATGTATAGAATATGATGTGGACAGGCTGCGTCGGGGCCGCCTGACGCAGCCATCGGTACGTCCAGGCCGAATCATTCAGCATCGAATTCCAGGTCACGAAGCTACCATGTGCCATGAAACAGACAGGGACACCCGGCTGAAGCGACGACAGCAGCTCTTCGATCGAGCTTCCTCGGACTGGATTTGGACCATCGAAACGATAAACCTGATATTCAACCCCTTGGCCCGCTTCGACCTCTTCCTTAGCACAGCGGGTGCTGACAATCCAGTAATCCGGATCACACGAGCCCCGAACAGAATCGGGTGCATCCGCCATCCGTGAGGTTTGGGTGCCATCCGTTCGCGGGGAAGAGGCCGGAGCGGGTGGAACGACGGGGGGGTGATCCAGCATCGCAGAGTCGGATTGTGCCGAAACCAACCAAGGAGCGGATGTCACCATCCACACGGCAATCAACCACAGACGACAATGTCGCAGCGCAGCGTGTAAGCGATGCGGAGGGCGTGACGTCATTTCATCCACAACAAAAATGGCCGGGAAACGAATACTCTCGTCGTTGGTTATCGTCCGCTGACGGACGTTTCTCTCAGCCCAAATGATCCTGCAGCAGGGAACTCGCAGAATCCCTAAACTTCCTAATCGTGAGCACTCGCATTTCGCCCGATTTCCTCATGATCGAGCTGACGTCGGGGCCGTCTCGACAAAAAAAAGCCCCCGACGTATCAATACGTCGGGGGCCAGCAGTCATCGTGCGTTACGGACAGGGCTGTCGAGAGACCTTTTGCGGCGGCTCGGCAATCCGTCAGGGATTAGATTCTTCTTCGACTTCTTCAGCAACGGGGCGACCCTTGCCAGCCGATTTGGCTGATGAGGGACCGGCGCTTCGGGCCGATTCCGCGGCTGGCGCTTGAGGTACTGGTGCGGCCTGAGGTGCTGGTGAGGCAACCACAGGATGCTTTTCCTTCAAAACTTTGACCACTTCGTCGGTGATATCCACACCAGGATCCACCGAAAGGAGCAAGCCTTCGTTTTTGGGGATGACGATACTCAGCCCCCGCTTGGTCGCGATTTCCTGAGTGATTGGCTTCAGCTCTGCACGGAACTTGGCAATCTGAATTTGCTTATACTGTTCGTATTCCGCGCGGGCCTTATTCTGAATCTGCGTCAGTTGGCTCAACGCGGATCGTTCCATCAGTGAGAACTCTTTTTGGTCCTCTTCGGACGGCTCAGTCCCATACCCCTTCTTCTTCGCGTTCAGCTGTTCCTTCGCATTTTCGACGGTTTTCGCCAGCGATTGGTTCAGCGAGTTTTGCGCCAATTCCAAAGACTGAGCCAATTGTCGATCACGACCGGTCTCTGCAGCGACTTTATCGAGATCGACCACAGCCATTCCCCCGCGGGAACTGGCTGCCGCCGGACCACTCGTCTGGCCACAACCTACGAGACCTGCCACACAACTTGTCAGCACGAGACACACGCCAAAGTGACGCATCCAAAACTCCTTTTTTGGACATGATTCGTTGAAGCCATAACCGTCGAGACGGGAACCTATGCGAAACAGAAATTCACGTCCAGACCAGATCCTGCCGTTCAGATTCGAATCGTTCACACAAAAAGTTGTGAATTGCTGGCGGCAGGGGTGGCGACCATCGACTGGTGAAAGTCGATGGTCGCCCGCGTTTGGGGGGGGCAGCGACTTTAAACCAATTGCAAGTGGGCCAGTTCTTCGCGAAGTCGGATTCGTGCGGTATGTAATCGCCGTTTGATTGTTCCGACCGGACTCCGAAATCGATCACTCATCTCGATCAGCGATTGCCCTTCGAAATAAAAGGCAACCAGAGTTTGCCGGTCCAGCATTTTCAGCCGTTTCAGCCCACCCCAAACCTGATCCGCGCGTTCTTCTGTCATTAAATCTTCAAGCGGTGAACCCGTCTCGGCATCGATTGCGACGAGTCTCTCGGGATCTTGCGAGATCACCGGGGGACGCCGCACGATCCGATTGATCGCCAAACGGACGGTAATCCGCTGCAACCAGCCAGGAAAACGCTCTGGCTCGCGCAACTGACCCAACTTCCGCATCGCCTGAACAAACACATCCTGAGTCAACTCGGCCGCCTCGGCATGGTTCCGCAATCGACGAAAGGCAATCGCATAGACCGTCGATTCGAACCGCTGAACGAGTTCTCCGAATGCCACGCGGCACCCCGACTGGGCACATAAAACCCCTGGCAAGTATTCTGCTGTTTCCATCATTCGCTCTTGTTCCTGAACGACGCCATCACGTGGATTTCCACGAGGTGACATCCCTGTTTGTGACAAATTCTGCCGGCGGTCGTGTCGTCCGGCGAAACGAGTCCCACACCTGTGTCAGAAAGCTGATACGGGCGATTGTCCGGGAAATAAAAACTACGGACCAATCGAAGACCAGATCACCAAAACCACACGGATTGCGACAAGACAAATCAGAGAAAAACATCCCCGATTGGTGCGATGTCACAAACCCGCGGCATTGAAATTGAAAAATGTCGGTTACTGACGGATCTCAACCACCTGAAGCGGGGTTGAGGGCTAGGAGGGCCCATAACGGGGCTGACATCAGGTCGTCACTAACAGCGAGGGACTGAATGCCAGCGGTCATACCGAATGTCAGTGGCCAGGATTTTGCTCCCGATCGACCGAATCGTTTGCGAAAACGGATTCCTGTCTTGCTTTTCAGGGAAAAAAAACGTGAACCGGAACATTTCGAGACTCGACGCATACCGCGATCAAGAGGGGAGGAATGATCACGATGGGCATCCAGAAGCTCGACGACTTGGCTGGCTTTAAAGCCGGCATCGGTGTTGGCGAGTTGTTTCGGATTGCGATTAAAAGCTTGCATCGTGATACCTCCTGCGGTCGCCGCAGTCTCCAGGAAACGAGTGTGAAAAATTCTTTTTTTGAGGGGGTGAAGCCCACGACAGGAGTCAATTTCGTGGATCGTGCCCCACGAATGGCAGTTTGAGCAGAACCAAACCACTCAACAGCATTGTGTGTAAGACCCGTGAAACGTGGAAAAGGTTCACGGGAATTCCGGAAAATTCGGCGTTTTTTGACAGTTTTCTGGTCGCATTTCCGTAAGTGTCTATTTTTTTAGCCTTTCGGCAGGTCGTTGAAATCGGAAAAGCCGAAAAATTCTCTGCAATCGTTAAAGTCTGCCAGGAATGTCGCCGATGATAGAGGGTACAAGGTTTTGTACGACGATCTGACATGGATTTGGGTAGGACTTCCGAATGAAACTACTGCGATTTTTCACCGCCGCGTTGATGTCGCTCTCGATGGTCGGTTGCTGCTGCAGCCGTGGTCTGGTCTCAGATGCTTGCGATCCCTGCGGGGCGGCTCCTGCTCGTGGATGTTCGGTCACAAAACTGTTTAAATCCCCCTTCAATCGGGGATATGGCTGGGAAAACACTTGCACCTGCGGGGGGTGTGGGGCCTACGGTGGTGACATCACCGATCCTTACAGCTTCCCGGCGTATGGATCGCCAGAGACCAGCAGCTGCGGCGGATCCTGTGGCAGCCCTGGGATGAGCATGTCACCAATGATCAGTTCACCCATGATGGGTGGAATGTCTGCATCGCCAAGCTGTGGCTGTGCTCAATCGGCAAATTACCCGAGCATGCCGAGCATGAGTGCTCCGTCGTACTCCCCCTCGTACGCTCCGTCTTACAATACGTCTCCGACGATGATTCCTCCTGTTCCACCCGCCTCAACGGTTCCTCAGCCGGTACCCGAAAATCCTTCGAACTACGCACCGAGTCCCCCGATGCCGACGGGCAGCGAACCGACGACGAGGTTTGTACCGGGAAATGGCCAGCAGCCGCAGATGGTCTCATATGAAGAGTTCCAGCGATTGCCCGGAAATGTCATCTCGGGTGCAGAATCATTGCCAATGGCGGGCAACCCTGCTCCGATTCAGCAGGTCTCGACCAGTTCACCCGTTTTCATGGCACCACCAGCCCCCACCATCGCACCGGGCACCTCGTCCAAATTCACCCGGCCTGCGAATGGTCGTCAGGCGGTCTGGACTCCCGCTCGATGATCACGATTGGTTGCGGCCGCGCCACTGGTCACCGCTGAAAAGCGGGATGAGCCCCGTTAATTCTGCCGGTTGTGCCATACGGAACGGACACAACCGATTCCGCGATCGGGCATCCCGAAAAAAATCCCAAGTCGATGACTTGGGATTTTTTTCGTTGCTTAACGCAGTGATGACGGCACAGTGACCCGTCGTCACACGATCGTTCCACAGTTATCCATGACGGTTTGCAGGGCTTTCACCGGCTGTTACACTCTGATACCGATCACCTGTGTTTGGAATCTTGAGTCCCCTTTGCTGTGAGATGATTTTCATCGTGGGATGATTTTACCAAACCAGGTGGATTGGTGATGCTGCGTTTCGGATCGGCGCTGCTGAGTTCGAGAATTTTGGTGACGGGAATTCCTGTTGAACGGCCAACGACTGCGGTTTTGTCGTTTTTGGCCAATCTTCGCGAAAAAACATTCAGATTTGATCACACCTGACCTGCGGAGAAACAGAGAATGACACACGCTTGGCATGACGTCACACCGGGAGAACAACTTCCCTCGGAATTCACTTCGGTGATCGAGATTCCGCGGGGGTCGAGCGTCAAATACGAACTCGACAAGTCCACAGGGATGTTGCGACTTGATCGCATGCTCCATTCGGCGGTCTACTATCCCGCGAATTACGGTTTCATTCCCCAAACGCTGGCCGAAGATGACGACCCGCTAGATGTCTTGGTGCTGTGCCAAGAGCCCGTCGACCCGCTCACGCTGGTCGAAGCCCGTGCGATTGGTCTGATGACCATGGTTGACTGTGGAAAACGAGACCATAAAGTTCTGGCCGTGGCGGTGCATGACCCCGAGTACAATTCCTTCCGCGAAGCCTCGGAACTGCCAACTCATAAGCTTGCCATGATTCGCCGCTTCTTTCAGGATTATAAAACACTCGAAGGAAAAGCGGTCGAGGTGGATGAACTGACCGAGGCCAAGACAGCCTTTCCAATTATCATTGAAGCCCTGGAACGATACAGTCTTTCGCGTCGACGTGGTTTTCGTTAACCCGCAAACCCTGGATCAAGGATTCCCCTCGGTTTAAACGTCGGTGGGGATCGAGCTCAGGATCAGGGGCGTTCTGAGTGATCGTTTTTCCCCGCGAAGAGATTGGTTTTCGAGCGACGACAAAGGATACCCGAAATGGGTTCTCAATGGTTTTGGAATTCCTTTTCGTTCCCGCTGACGCTGGGAATCGCAAGTGTGAATCACTCCGTCCCCACTGGGGCGTTGACATCGTCAACCTTGATTTTGCTCACGATTTATTGCGGTTTAATTGCCTTCTCGTCGCTTTGCGGAGGAGTGCTGCCGTTAATGATCCGGCTGACCCACACACGCATGCAGGTGCTTGTGAGTGTGGTGGGTGGCTTTATGCTCGGTGTTGGGATCTTCCATCAGCTTCCCCACGCTGTCATTGTCATGACAACCGGCGGAAAAGATCCCTCCTTTTCCATAGACTGGTGCATGAACTGGCTGATGTTCGGGCTGTTACTGACCTTCTTCATGCTGAGAATGTTTCATTTTCACAGTCATGGACCGACGGAAGAAGATCACCCACATGATCACGACCATGATCACGACCATCACACCAGCGCAGGGGCTGGACCAACGCTCAAGGGCTCCAGCTGGATCGGAATTTTTCTGGGGCTTTCGCTGCATACCCTGCTTGATGGAGTCGCCCTGGCGGCGAATGTTCAGGCGGATGCCCTGCATGATCATCCCCATGGCCTGATTTTCGGCTTACTGGGGGTTGGTACCTTTCTAGGGGTCGCCCTGCATAAACCACTCGACTCGCTCTCGATCACGTCGCTGATGGCTGCCGAAGGCTGGTCACCACGAGTCATGAAACTGGTGAATTTGGGTTACGCACTGATGTGCCCCCTCGGGGCATTCCTCTTTTATTTCGGCATCCAACAATACGCAGGGGCCCAATCGACCATCGTTGCCGCAGCACTCGCCATGTCTGCCGGGGTCTTCATCTGCATCTCGCTGAGCGATCTTTTGCCAGAAGTGCAGTTCCATTCGCATGATCGGGTGAAACTCTCGGCAGCCTTGTTGCTCGGAATCGGTGCCGCTTGGGTGATTGGACTGCTCGAACCGGCCCATACCCATGGTCATCATCACGATCATCAACCCCCGGCAGCGGCGGCAGATCGCGAACCGAAGCCACATAACCATTAATTCTCGTTGCCAAACCGGGCTCGGCCCCGAAACACTCCACCGAAACTCAATTCCTCTCCTTCCTTCAGCTTGATTTTGGTTGTTCAAAACTTTACTTTTCATTTGCATTGAGCTACAATTTTTGACAGTCATAACCTGGTTTTCACGAATTTCAAACTTGATGGCATCAATGACGCCCATGACATTCGTTCGGTTTTCCACATTTTTCTTCACAAGCCTTGCGATGGCCCTCCTCGCCACGACGGGTTTATCTGGCTGCGTTCGCTCAACTTCCCCGAAATCGACCGACGCAAAATCGTTGCGAATTGTGACCACGACCGCGATGGTCACGGACATCGTGCAGCGAGTTGTCGGCGAGCGTGCCCAGGTGGTGGGTCTGATTGGTTCGGGGGTTGACCCCCATTTATTCAAAGCGACCCGTTACGACATCAAGCAACTTCAGCAGGCCGATCTGGTTTTTTATTCCGGATTGAAGCTTGAGGGGCGGATGCAGGATGCACTCGAACAAGTCGACCGAGCGGGTCGGCCGGTGGTCGCGGTAACCTCGGCACTGGAAAAGTCATACCTCCGCTCGCCCCCCGAGTTTGAAGGGCATTATGATCCGCACGTCTGGATGGATGTCGCCGCGTGGGGCCTTTGCGTCGATCGGGTGGTCGAAACGCTCGTTCAAACCGATCCCCAACATGCAGAGGAATACCGCGAGAACGGCAAAAAGTATCAATCCGAACTGGAACAACTCGATCAATACGTTCGAGAAGTCATCGCATCGATTCCCGCCTCACAACGGGTCCTTGTCACCGCACACGATGCCTTTGGATATTTTAGCCGATCTTATGGAATTGAAGTTCGATCGGTGCAGGGAGTTTCCACCGAGGCGGAAGCGGGTGTTCATGACGTCAATCGTCTGGTAGATTTTCTGGTCGAACGGAAACTTCCTGCGATCTTTGTTGAGAGCAGCGTCAACGCCAAAAACATTCAGGCCGTGATTGAGGGGACCGCTTCTCGGAATGTGACCGTGCAAATCGGCGGCGAATTGTATTCCGATGCGATGGGGGCCGCCGGGACCTACGAAGGGACCTACATCGGCATGCTCGATCACAACGCCACGCGGATCGCCCGGGCCTTAGGTGGGACCGCTCCTGAAAAAGGACTCCACGGAAGACTGCGGCTGATTCCGTAATTCCTCACGGATGGCTATCATCAACGACGATCGATGTTTGGAGATTTCACCGCAGGATCACAAATTTTGTCCGTCAGGGGATGCGTCACATGGCGAAGCACCAGCATTCTGCAAACCACGCGTTTTCGTCGCTGAATCCTCGAGTCCGCGAAGGGGTCACCGTCACGGGGCGACGGAGCCTGCTGAAAGCCGGACTGGCAGGAATGGCGGGCCTGACACTTCCCGGCTTACTGGAAGCGCGTGAACAATCGCTGACCCGTGAACAATCGCTGACCCGCGAACAATCGCTGAAGCGTACAGGACAATCCTCGCTCCGTCAAAAGAGTGTGATTCTCATCTGGATGACGGGTGGACCAAGCCAGATTGATACCTGGGACCTGAAACCCCAAGCCCCGATCGAGATTCGTGGTCCCTTCTCACCGATTGCGACCGCATTACCAGGGGTCCAGATTTGCGAGTACCTGCCGCTGCAGGCCGCGATGCTCGATCAAATGACGCTCATTCGCTCGGTCGATTGTCGGTTCTCAAACCATGAACCGAACATGGTGATGCAGACGGCCAATCGCGATGCCGAACCCCGTACGAACCGCGAGGCGGATAAGTTTCCGGCACTGGCCTCGATCATTGCCCGGCAGCGACTGGAAAACGTTCCGGACATGCCCCCCTATGTCGTACTGAATATGAAATCCCGGTCTCACGTCGCCTGGGGCGGGTATCTCGGTCATGCTTACGATCCCTTCCTCGGTAATGACGTGGGAAGCCTGTTTTCCCTACCAGGAGGTTTGACTGCGGATCGGCTGCAATCCCGCCGCCAATTGACCTCGGACCTGGATCGTCTCCGTCGTGACCTGGATCTGTCCGGTTCGATGGAAGCCTCGAACCGGTTTACCCAGCAGGCGGTCAACATGGTCACCGGGACCAGTGCCCGTCAGGCGTTTGACCTGAGTCAAGAGCCCGAGGCGATCCGACAGCGT
>JBIKZJ010000473.1:0-4814 GCA_044354755.1 Schlesneria sp.
TCCGAACCGCGATGACGAACTGTCGATCCTCAAGTTCCATCTTCCCTTTGCCGAAACGGAAATGCTGAACCTGACGGTGAGTTTTCTCCAGCAGGCGCATGAACTCAATCTCGATTTTTCCACCCGTGACGGGATCAACGTCCTGCGGTATGCGATGAAGCGACTTGCCCAGGACAAAGATCATCCGATTAGTAAAGACAAGCTCTGGCAGGAAGCCTTGATGAACTGTTTGGGTGACGGCGCCAGCGACCTCGATTCGATGGCCAAACGCCGCAAAAGTTCACTGGGGGGAAACACCATGCCGATGGGATTGGGAGACTTTTTCTTTGACCCCAGCGACCCGATGCACCCCGACTTCATGGATGTGGATGATGAAGATTTCGCTGATGATAACGACGACGAAGACGAAGATGACGACGAATGATGCACGGTTGCTGCGTGGCGGTTACTGCTGAACCAGTGCCGCTGCGTAGGTGACCAGGTCTTGTCGGTCATGGGCACTTCGCATCAGCACATCATAGCGTCCTGCTTTTTGGCAGAGCTCGGCAAATGCCGCCGCAAAATCCTGATCGGCTTTGACGAGATACTGTTCGGCGATGGGGAGTGCCCGATCGAGTTGTTCGGTGCGGGCGAGCAGATCGACCATGACATAGGCGATCATCGCCTGGCTCGATTGATCAGGCTCATTTTCCAGCAGATGCTGGAAATAACCGAGTGCATCGTCGCGGTTTTCATTCAGGAGGTACTTAAAGAACTGGATGTGTGCGGCGTAAAAATCGGTGAAGGGGGGTTCGCCGGGGTATTGGAATTGGGAGGAAAGCTGAGCTCCGTATTCGGCGAGGTCTCGAGCCAATCCCAGTTCCGGTTGACCTGGGGTCAACGAACGAGCGAAGCGGACGGTCGAGTGCAGATGCGAGACATCGATGTGATAGTTGTTTTCGGCAAATAACCAGTCACGTCCGGCGGTCAGTTCCCGTAAGGTGCGGGCTGGTTCGGCAAAGGGGATCCGCTGTTTCACTTCACGCTGCACCGATTGCAATAAATCCCCATGCAGCCGATTGACGAGCAGTGCGGCACACTCGGCCCGTTGCTCGGGGCTGAGGTTCATGAAGGCCTGATCCAATGCGGTGATGGTACTGCAGGTTCCATGCGTGGTCAGCATGATCTGCATCCCTTTCAAGGGATGAATCAGTTTATAGAACGCCAGATCAATCAGTTCTTCAGACTCTTCACTGGAAGACTGGGGGATCGGGAGTGCCTCGATCGCATCACGAATCGGCTGGGTTTCGCGCAGGGCGTGAAAATAGACAAATGACTGACTCAGCTTTTTATCGGCGAGCAGCAATTCGCCGACTTCCCGTGCTGCGGCGACGTAGGCCGATTCGAATTCATCACGTTTGTCGACTGCGATGTCATCGAACGAGGTGGGTCGATGCAGCGGTGCCCCAAGTGCGTGTTTTTTCTTCAGGCAGAGGGCATCAAACAGCTTATGATATTCGCGAGCCTCGCGAAGCGTCTTCGCCAACTGGTCGAACACCGCTGCGGAGCCCCCCGAACGATGTTGATCCTGAAGTTGAGTAAACGGCGTTTCGGACATGATGGCAATTCCCGGTTTTCGCATGAGCAACGAAAGTTTTTCCCTCGCAACAGCGTAACAGCGTCCGGGTCCGTTGACCAACGATCTGCCACCATGGATCTGTCCGAATCTAGCTGATCGCATCGGGTCGCAATCGTGAGGGGGCGAAAATGCGGGTGATGACGGTTGTTCGGGAGAGTTAACTGGTTTTACGAGAGGGTCATTCCAGCGCGACACCCGTGCAGGCTCGGTCTTTGGCGGCGAGTCTTTGGCGGCGAGTCAAACGTCTGGTTCTGGATCGGAACTCACGGAAAGGACGATATGCTGGTCGGCATCAATGAAAAACAGGACTGGACTTCCAGAACCAACGGGATGATGTCCACTACCGGGAGAACGGGGGATTTTGCATTTGAGTTCATTGACGCTGGCAATCCCCTGTGACAAAGTCATGCACTGCAACCCACGTTGAATTAAAGCGGATTATCATTCCATGGTGGCCGACGATTTATTGACGATGTCCAACATCTCGAAGAGGTTCGGAGCAACCCAGGCGCTGCACGAGGTCTCGCTCAACGTGCGGGGAGGGGAGGTTCTCGCCCTGATCGGCGAGAATGGTGCGGGAAAAAGTACCCTGATGAAAATCCTGAGTGGGGCTCATTCGCCCGATTCGGGCCAGATGAAATTGGCGGGCCAGCCCTACGGACCGCAGGGACCGCACGATGCGCGACTGGCGGGTGTCGGGATGATTTATCAAGAGCTGAATCTGGCACCCGATTTGTCGGTCGAAGACAATATCATGCTTGGCCAGGAGCCCCATTGGTTTGGGTTCCGGGACCGAAGAAAGCAACGCGAACAGGTTCGACGGGCGCTCGAACTGTTGGGCCATCCCCAGCTGCGACCCGAGACCCCGGTGCGTGAGTTGTCGATTGCCCTGCGCCAGTTGGTCGAGATTGCCAGGGCACTTGCGTCCGATTCTCGCGTGCTGGTTTTTGACGAACCGACCAGTAGCTTGACGCTGCAGGATGTTCAGCACCTGTTCGCGGTGATTCGCAAACTTCGCGACACGGGTTACGGAATCATCTATATCAGTCATTTTCTGGAAGAGATCCGGCAAGTCTGCGACAATTATGCAGTACTCCGCGACGGCCAGTCTGTGGGAACTGGGAAGCTGGCAGGGACGACGGATGCAGAGATTGTTTCGCTGATGGTGGGGCGAGGAGTGGCAGAACTGTTTCCGACGGTGCCGCATTCCCCCGGTGAGACTCTTTTGTCGATCCGTAATCTCAGCGGGAAAGTCGCGCCGCAACAGGTTTCGCTCGAATTAAAACGAGGGGAAATTTTTGGTCTGGCGGGGCTGATTGGTGCCGGTCGAACAGAGCTGTTGCGTGCGCTGTTTGCCTTGGATCCGGTCCGCAGCGGCGAGGTGAAAGTGGCGACCATCGCCATCGATCACCAGACACCCGCGCGGATGCGTGCCGGGCTGGGACTGGTTTCCGAAGACCGGAAAACCGAGGGACTGTCGCAATCGCGATCGATCGCCGATAATTTGACGTATAGTCGTCTGGAGCCTTATACCCGAGCCGGATTTCTGCAACTCGGTCGACGCCGGACCGAGGTGATCCGGTGGATGAAGCGGTTGCAGGTCAAAGCCCAATCGCCGGAACAGACGATTGGCGAACTTTCGGGAGGGAACCAGCAGAAGGTGGCCATCGCCCGCGTGTTGCATCAACAGGCTGATATTTTACTGCTCGACGAACCGACTCGCGGGATTGATGTGGGGACCAAATCCGAGATTTATCGCCTGATGGGTGAACTGGCTGCCGAAGGCAAAGTGGTCCTGTTTGTCAGTTCGTATCTTACGGAACTCTTGGCCGTCTGTGATCGGATTGGTGTGATGTCGGGGGGTGTGCTTCGGGAAACCCGGCCCGCCCGCGAATGGACCGAAGAATCGATTATGCGTCTCGCGGTGGCGCGCTGACAGAATTTTCAGGATTTCATACCATTTGTTGCAAAACTGGTTTAAACTCTGCGACGCGGCGTTTCAGAGAAGAATTAAGGGAATCAGATGCTTTCAATCCTCGGACAGCAACCGGTCTCGAATTGTGACGGACAGTCTCGGCGACACTTTTTGAAAATCGGTGGTCTGGCCATGGGGGGACTGGGCCTGCCGCAGATTCTGCGTGCGGAAGCCGACTCGACCAGCTCGCGAGGCAAAAGCCTGTCGCACAAAGCGGTCATCATGATCTATCTGTCCGGGGGGCCCTCGCATCAGGATATGTACGATCTGAAGCGTGAGGCTCCGATCGAGATTCGTGGTTCGTTCCAACCGATTCAGACCAACGTCCCGGGGATTGAAATTTGCGAACACATGCCGCGACTGGCGAAGATGATGGACAAATTCGCCATCATCCGCTCGCTGTACGGTGGCCCCGATCAACATGCTTCTGACATGTGTATGAGTGGTTATCCGATCGGGCCGGGGGGACGACAGAGCAATCATCCGTCGCTTGGTTCCGCCGTCGCGAAACTGCAGGGACCGGCGGATCCGGCCATCCCCCCTTTCATTGGCCTCACCACAAAAACCGGTCATGCCCCCTATTCGAATCCGGGCCTCCCAGGGTTTCTGGGGCTGTCGTATGCCCCGTTCCAGCCCGACAACGAAGGTCTGGCCAACATGCGGCTGAACGGGATCACCCTGGATCAGCTGCGACACCGGCAGTCACTTCTCAATAGCTTTGATCACTTCCGCCAGCGTGTCGATGCGAATCCCACCATGCTGGGGGTCGATGCCTTTACCCGCAAGGCTTTTGATGTGCTCACCAGCAGCAAGCTGGTCGAGGCGCTCGATCTGGACCGGGAAGACCCGTTGCTCCGCGACCGCTATGGTCGCGGAAGTTCCTCACCCGCGTTTGGTGAAGATGCTGGCCCGCATTGGATGGATCAGTTTTTGATGGCGCGGCGGTTGGTTGAGGTCGGAGTCCGGTGTGTCACACTGTCGTTCGGCAGCTGGGACCGCCATGGGGGCAACTTCGAACGACTTCCTGAACAGTTGACGAAGTTAGATATGGGGATCACCGCACTGGTCGAAGACCTGCATGCTCGCGGACTGGACCAGGATGTCAGTGTGATTGCGTGGGGTGAATTTGGCCGGACACCACGCATTAATCCCGGT
Source organism: Schlesneria sp. (assembly GCA_044354755.1). GTDB lineage: Bacteria > Planctomycetota > Planctomycetia > Planctomycetales > Planctomycetaceae > Schlesneria. Next base: position 4,749 of record JBIKZJ010000473.1, read on the forward strand.
GGTGGCCGCGATCACTGGCCGCAAGCATCATGTGCCCTGCTGGCGGGGGGTGGCATGCGTATGGGA
>JBIKZJ010000104.1:0-15896 GCA_044354755.1 Schlesneria sp.
ACCGGGTTACTTCAACTTCTCTTGCAGTCGGTGCAATTCGGTTAAGGCCGCCATCGGTGTCATCTGATCGACTTTCATTTGCCGCAACTCGTCGATGATGGGATGTTCTTCCTCTTCGAACAGGGCCAGCTGTTTTTCGTTTTTTCGTTTGGTTCGTCGTTCGGGGAGCCGGGTTCGGCCCGATTCGTCAACGTGATCGCTTTCCAGCGTCCGCAGGATCACTTTGGCTCGGTCGAGTACGGTTCGGGGGACACCAGCTAGCTGCGCAACATGGATGCCGTAGCTTTTATCCGCTGATCCCGGCACGATCTTGTGCAGGAAAATCACATCATCGGCATCTTCACGGACTGCAACGTTCCAATTGACGCACTCTTTGAGTGATTGGGTCAGCTGTGTGAGTTCATGATAGTGCGTGGCGAACATCGTACGACAACCGGTCACATCGTGCAGGTATTCGGTGATGGCCCAGGCGAGCGAGATGCCGTCATAAGTGCTGGTTCCCCGCCCGATTTCATCCAAAATCACCAGACTTTGACTGGTGGCGGCATTCAGAATCCGGGCGGTCTCGGTCATCTCGACCATGAACGTACTTTGCCCTTTTCCCAATTCGTCACTCGCCCCAACCCGGGCAAATACGCGGTCGGCAATTCCGATCCAGGCCGCTTTCGCCGGGACGAACGAACCCATCTGGGCCATAATCGTCAGCAGTGCCGCCTGACGGATATAGGTACTTTTCCCCGCCATGTTTGGCCCGGTAATCAGTTGCAACAAGCCCCCAGGCGTCTCGACATGCTCGAAAACTTCGTCCGATCCCCCTCCCTCTGGCCCTTTCGCCGACTTCCCCTTGTTCGGCGGGTTCACGGGTCCGCCACCTTTGCCCATGCGAACATCGTTCGGGACAAATTCGCCGCTCGGTTTCAGTCGATCGAGGACCGGATGGCGGCCTTCGCGAATATCCAAGACGGCCGAGGTAGTGATTTCAGGACGACAATATCCGGCACTGACCGCCAGGGTTGCCAGGCCCGCCAAGGTGTCAACCTCGGCCAGCACTTCGGCAATCTCGCGGAGTCGCGCCGATTGCAGAGCGATCCGTTCCCGCAAGGCGTTGAACAGTTCTTGTTCGAGTTGTACCGCTTGCCCTTCGGCGCGCAACACTTTTTCTTCGTATTCTTTCAGTTGTGGCGTGATATATCGCTCGTAGTTTTTCAACGTTTGTTTACGGATATAATCCGCCGGAACCTTTTCCGCCTGGGCCGCAGTGCATTCCAGATAATATCCGAAGACCCGATTGAAACCGACTTTCAAATTGGGAATCCCTGTCCGCTGGATCTCTTCCGCCTGATATCGGGTGATCCAGTCTTTTCCTCCGCGTGCCAAGTCACGCCATTCATCGAGTTGCGTATGAAAGCCTTCCCGAATCATCCCCCCATCGCTGGTGAGCATGGGCGGTTCGTCGATCAACGTCTGCTCGATGTCAGCCCGAATTTCGGGACACAGATCCAGTTTCCCTTCCAGCTCGACTAACCGTCGTGCCGAACGACCGGATAATTTGGCCTTCAATTTTGGCAACAGCGCGAGTGTTCGAGCCAGGCACGACAAGTCGCGCGGCGAGCACCGGCCGGTGGCCACGCGTCCCGTCAGACGCTGCAGGTCATACGACCCTTGCAGCTGCTCACGCAGGTCGCGGCAGAAGACCGCATCAGAGGTCAGCTCTTCGACCGCGTCGAGCCTGAGGTTGATCCGATCCGGATCGGTTAAGGGGTTCGACAGCCATTCGCCGAGTAGCCGTGCTCCCATCGGGGTCACGGTTTCATCAATCACCGCCAACAGACTTCCCTCGCGCTGCCCATCGCGCAGGGTCCGCGTCAGCTCCAGACTGCGGCGCGTCGCCTCATCAATCAGCAGACTGGTGCCGCGTCGATAGGGTTCAAGCCGTGTGATATGCCCCAGACCACTTTTCTGCGTTTCACGGACGTACTCGAATAACGCCCCTGCCGCAGTCACCCCAGGGGTATCCTCATCAATATCAAAGCCGGATAACGTCTTGGTCTGGAATTGATCGAGCAGGATCCGTTTGCATTGATCCAGAGCAAACGACCAGGGTGGACGTTCACTGACCAGCATCCCCGACATCTGCATCAAACTCTTGATCAAGGGTCGCTCATGAGAGTTGTCGGGAACCAGGCATTCTGCCGGACGGATGCGGGCGATTTCATCGGCCACGTGTTCGTCGGCGAGATCCGCCATTTGAAAGCGACCGGTCGAAACTTCGAGCCAGGCGAGTCCACAGAGTTCTTTCGTTGGGAAAACACAGGCAAGAAAATTGCTTTCCCGAGGATCGAGCAGCGAATCTTCGGTCAGGGTTCCGGGGGTCACCACCCGGGTGACATCCCGTTTGATGAGTCCCTTCGCCAGCTTGGGGTCTTCCATCTGTTCACAGATCGCCGCTCGATAACCGGCTCGAACCAGTTTCTGCAGGTAGCCATCGAGCTGGTGATACGGAAACCCCGCCATGGGAACCGGATTGACCGACCCCTTATCACGGCTGGTCAGCGTCAAACCGATCACCTTCGAGGCGACCACGGCATCTTCGTAAAACAGTTCGTAAAAATCCCCCATGCGAAACAGCAAAATCGCCTGCGGATGCTGGGCTTTCACTTCGAGATAGCGCTGCATGGCGGGAGTCGGAGCGCGTTCGGGCTTAGTCGTCATGGATGATTGAATCGAGTCAGTGAAATAAGGAAACCGTCTCTCAGCCATTCACTCTAACGAGCCGCGATGAACTCGCCCACCATGCTGCAAGATCCCTGCGGCAAGATCCTGGCATTCATCACGTAACGAAGCAGTCTCAGTTTTTGCTTTTTCAGACCGAAATTCAGCAAATACCGCTTGATTCAATCCACCGCTTGATCCAATCCACAGTGTGATTCAATCCATAGAGTACAGCAACAACAACGCCCGCAACCCACAACACGAGCAATCCCCAGTTCCCGCGATCCCCTATTCGAGGATCGTATTCCGCAGGACAGGTCCGGGCAGAGAATTCGCCTCCAGCTCCCTCGCTTGTTGCACGTAAATCCCTCCAGATGTACGGTATCCCGATATACGGTATGATGCAAAAGCTGCATGATGATGGAAATGCATGATGACGGACACCAGTCCTGAAAAACCGCTCCGAGGAACGACGTGAATGAAGACGCCAGCCAATTTTGCGATCACCTGCGCCATCACGGTCAATCTGGCCTGGTTGTTACTGGTCCCCGTCTCGCAGGCGACCGCAGCAGATGACGCGGGAATTGCGGCAGTGAAAGCGCTGTTCTCGCGAAAATGTCTCTCGTGCCATCATGGAGAGGATGCCAAGGGGAAACTCGATTTCACCTCGCGCGAGTCATTGCTGACCGGGGGTGAATCGGGACCCGCCCTGGTGGCCAGTTCACCTGAAAAAAGTCCGATCTGGCAACGGATTGAACAAAATGAGATGCCCCCGAAACACCCACTTTCCGCCGACGAGAAACGGCTGATCCAAAATTGGATTGCCACCGGAGCACTCTGGACCGGTGCCGGACTTGATCCGCTGCTCGCCAGTTCCGACCATCGTGCGGGATTTGACTGGTGGTCGCTCCAACCGTTTCAGATTGTTCCCATTCCGGCAGCCAACCTGACAACCCCAAGTCGACAGCCGATCGATGATTTTGTGGCGGAAAAACTGGCCCAGCGACAATTACAGATGTCCCCCGAGGCGAGCCGCCAAGTCCTCATCCGCCGCATGGCATTCGATCTGTTGGGGCTCCCTCCTGAACCCGAGGCCATCACGCAGTTCGTGCAGGATCCCCGACCCGACGCGCTCGAATGCCTCACCGATGAACTGCTCGCTTCACCGCATTATGGTGAGCGTTGGGCGCGACACTGGCTGGATGTCGTCCGGTTTGGCGAGAGTAACGGATTCGAACGAGACCTCCCCCGCCCCAATGCCTGGCCTTATCGTGACTGGGTCATCCAGGCGCTGAACAATGACCTCCCGTACGATGATTTCGTCCGCTGGCAACTGGCGGGTGACCTGATCGCTCCTGGCGATCCCGAAGCGATCAAGTCGGTCGGGTTTCTGGTGGCAGGAGCTCACGATACGGTCGCCCCGGTGGTCGATCGGATGCGAGCGATGATGCGGCAGGATGAACTGGAAGACATCGTCGGCACCGTCGGCCAAACGTTTCTAGGACTGACCGTCCATTGTGCCCGTTGTCACGATCACAAATTCGACCCCATCACCACCCGCGAATACTATCAGCTCGCCTCAGCCCTTTCCGGCATCGATCATGGCGAACGCGAATTCACGCCCCCCGCAGTAACGCGACAACTCCACGCCTGGCAAGCTTTGATCGAACAACAGACAAAACAACTGCGTGACCAAGAATCTCCGCTCCGCGAACAAATTCTCGCCCAGCGAGCCCTCGGCCAAAAAGTCCCCGTGGTGAAAGCTCGTGGCCCCAGTCCGCTGGCCGCCTGGGACTTCACCCGTGATCTGCAAGACCTCGTCGGTCCGATGCATGCCCAACTCGTCGGCTCGGCAAAACAGACGCCAGAAGGGCTAATCGTGGACGGAACCTCGTTCGCCAAGACATCCCCCACTTCGCAAGACCTGCTCGAAAAAACCCTGGAAGTCCGCGTGCAGCTGAAAACCCTGCTGCAATCGGGAGGGGGAGCCATCAGTCTGCAATCGGTCGATGGAAACACCTTTGACGCGATCACTTATGCCGAACTCGAAGGGGGACGCTGGATGCCGGGAAGCAACGGATTCCAGCGAACGCTGTCCTATCGAGGAACCGCCGAAGACCGAGCGGATCAAGAAGTGGTTACGATGACCCAGGTCCATCAGGCGGACGGCACCATTGTCGCCTATCGAAATGGACAGCCCTACGGCAATCCGATCCGCAAAGAGGCTGCGGTCAAGTACGAGGGGGGCAAAAGTCAGGTTCTGTTCGGGCTTCGGCATGGAACGGACGCGAGTGGCAACCGCACGCTGAACGGACGGATTGTCGCCGCGAAGCTGTATGACAAAGCCCTGACCGCTGAAGAAGTGGCGGTCTCGGCAGATGCCTCGAACACATTTGTCACGGAAGCCGAAATCGTGGCGAAGCTGGACCCCGCCCAGCAGACGATGCGGCAGGAACGACAACAGGCGTTGCGCGACCTGCGGCAACGCCATGCCGACTTAACCAAACGGGGACCCTCCCTCGTCTATACCGCCATCGCCACGCAGCCCCCACCGATGAAAATCCATCAGCGGGGGAGTGTTTCGTCGCTGGGTGAGGAAGTCGCGGCGGCAGGTTTGGTCGCAGTCCAGGGACTGAATCCCGACTTTGAGCTGCGCCCCGATGCAATCGAATCCCACCGCCGTCAGAAGCTCGCCAACTGGATCACCAATCCTCGTAACCCGCTATTTGCCCGAGTCATGACCAATCGGGTCTGGCATTACCATTTTGGGGTCGGACTGGTCGATTCCCCCAACGATCTGGGGTTTCATGCCGGCCTCCAGAGTCATCCGGAACTGTTGGAATGGCTGGCAGGCGAATTTGCCAGCCGTGACCGATCCGATCCGTTGGAAGCAGGGAAACCAGAAACCGTTCCCCAGACCAGCGACCCCGAACGATTTTCACTGAAGCGATTGCATCGGCAGTTGATCAGCAGCGCGGTCTATCGCCAGTCTTCGCAATCCCAAGCGCAGGCCATGAAGATCGACGCGAACAATCGGCTATTATGGCGAATGAATCCCCGGCGGTTAGAGGCCGAGGCGGTCCGGGACGCGATGCTGGCCGTTGCCGGAGAATTAAACACCGAAATTGGGGGCAAAGGGTATACAGACGTGAATTCCTACTTCTTCAAGGGGACACAGTTTTACGACCCGATCGATCCGGTGGGCCATGCGAATCATCGCCGTACGCTCTACCGGATGGGGGCCCGTGGTGGTCGCAGTCCGTTTCTCGATAACTTTGATTGCCCTGATCCTTCCACCACCGCCCCGCGCCGATCGACAACCGTCACCCCGCTGCAAGCCCTGTCCCTGTTGAATCACTCGTTCAGCCTGCGGATGGCAGAACATTTTGCCGATCGACTGAGCCATCAGTCACCGCAACCCGAACAACAAGTCGAAGAGGCGTTTCGTCTGGTCTATGGCCGCCAACCCGACCAGCGAGAACGTGAGCTGAGTCGTCAGTTCATCGCGCAACAAGGACTCGCCCCCTTTTGTCGAGCCTTATGGAATTCGTCCGAGTTCCTGTTCATCGACTAGGACAAGCCCTCGCGGAATGAGTCTCCTGAAATGAGTGTTCCGATGGGGTGATTGGTTTTGATCGCTTGGCTTTCATCCTTTAAAAAATTGCTGAAAATCGAAGCTCTGCCTGGAAAAGTCGTCACGCCAGCACCGGTTTTGGTGATTCCCTGCGTCGTTTGGAGTCCCTTTGATGAAAATCATCCGCGTCGAAAGTATCCCCGTCCGGATTCCACTCAAACCCGAACGACGCATGATTTCGGCGTTGGGACGGCATGATGTCTCGGATTTCCTGTTGGTTCGCGTCACGACCGCCGGGGGATTAGAGGGCTGGGGCGAGGCGACGGTGACCCCCCGCTGGAGCGGCGAGACCTGTCGGGGTGCGCTGGCCATGGTGGACGAGGTCCTGGCCCCCGCCGTGATCGGCTGTCCTGCCGACGAAATCGTCGAACTGGATCGACGGATGGATGCGGTTGCCGTCGGGAACTGGTTTGCCAAGTCGGCCATTGAAATGGCCTGCTGGGATATTCAGGGAAAGGGAGCGGGAAAACCCTTGTACGAGTTATTAGGGGGTCCCTGTCGCCCGCTGACCATTCGCAGCCGCTTCTCACTGGGTGCCTACGAACCGGAACGAGCACAACGTCGGGCCCATGAACTGGTGGCAGCCGGATTCACCACGATCAAGGTGAAGGTCGGAATTGACCCGGTGAAAGATGTCGAACGAGTCCGTATCGTTCGAGCTGCGATCGGTCCCGCGATCGCGTTGACCATTGATGCTAACGGTGGCTGGGATATCGAGACGGCGATTCGAGCGATCCGTGAGCTCGAAGATTGCCAACTATCGCTGGTCGAACAGCCAATTCCTCCGGGCGATTATACGGGGCTGGCGCGGGTACGACGCGAAACCGGTGCCACCATTCTGGCGGACGAAAGCTGTTTTGATCTGGTGCATGCCCAGGAACTGATCCAGCACAACTGTTGTGATGCAATCAGCCTTTACCCCGGTAAAAACGGGGGGATTCGCAAGGCGCGGCAGATTGCCGAACTGGCAGCCCAGCACGGAATTGCCTGTTCGATTGGCTCGAATCTCGAATGGGACCTGGGGACCGCTGCCATGGGGCACTTCATCGTGGCGACCCCGAACATGCAGATTGAACACTACCCCGGTGACGTGCTGGGCCCGGACTATCACGAAGTTTCGATCGCACGCAATCCGCTCGCGATCTCAGGCCCCCTGACGACGCTGAATTCCGGTCCAGGTTTGGGGATTGAAGTCGATCTCGACGTGATTGAACGACACCGGATCGCCATCCGTTGATGTTCAGGGGACTCAGCAGCATTTCCGCAGCAATCGTTTCGCTCGGCTTTTGCATCGCCCATACTTGCGGGCAATCGAGGCGGGACTACCGTTGATGTCCTGAATGAGCGTCTGTAACGATTCGGCTGCTGCCGCTTTTTGATTTTGCTGCAGATAAAGTTCGGCCAACAGAAACAACGCTTCGGGATGTCGCCAGCGTTTGACGTGCTGCTGCAGATGACTTAACGCCGCTGCCGATTGCCCCAGTTCTTTTAAGGCCTTTCCCAGCAATAACGAGACATCGCCAAATTTGTATTCGGGGTCTTGTGCCAGAATTTGACGAGTCCGTTTTTCCAGCTCGGTGTAGTGATTTTTGGTGTTGGCGATTTGAGCGGCACCCCAGAGTGCCTGGATATTTTGGGGCTCTTTTTGCAAGGCACTCTGAAACGCTGCGTCTGCGCGATCCACTTCTCCGACTTCGCGCAAAGCATTGCCCCACAGAATAAACTGATGTGGGTTACCGATCTGTTGTGCCGAAATTTCGAGGCGGACCAATTCGCGACTCCGTTTCCAACGCCGGAAAAATGACGGGACAGGAAATTCTTTCGAGGGCAAGTACCGCATCAAAAAATAGGCAGTAGGGCCGATCGGTCCGGCGATGAAAAATATCCAGATCCAGAAATTCCGATCCGGCTCGGTCTGAATACAATGAATTAGCATCCAGATCCAAAAGAGAATGGGAACGATGACGAACACTCCGCCGATGATTGCCATGATCAACTGCAAAATCGGCGGCATCTCGGCTGGAGTGAATTGGGTCGCAGGATGGGGAACATCAGCGATCACGGTGAGCAGCCACATTTTTTGGTTTTTCCCGTGAATTGCGAAGCGGCAGAAAGGGAGTCAGCAAAACAACCAGAGACGCCCGGTTCATTCGTCTGCTGTGGCGGTGGGACGATCCACGAAGTCAACCAAGGCAAACAGATCGCCTTGCTCTAGATCGGCGAGCGTTAATCGTCCGGCACAAACAAAGGAACCGTCAGGTAAGCGAACTTTCCGGGGATCTGTCGGGAAGCACTGGTAGCCACAATCTGACTGCAGCACAAACCCCGCCCCCCGGTCGTGAGCAAAATTCCCCAGGCGTCGGTTGATTTCGGCTGCAATCAAGCTCGAAAGCCCACTCAGATTCAACTCGGCGAGTTGACCATGGACGAGTTCAAAACGCTCCCCATCCGGCATCGACAGCAGGTCATCAGGCGTGAGTCTCACCGAACCGCTTGCAATACTCATGGAAAATTTCGTCCGCGAAAAGAACTTACAATGATTGCGAGTTGAGAGTAGCAACTCGATCCCTCTCTGGCAATTTCCTCGCTGCTTGCTGCCCGCTGACCCGAAACGTTATGGATTAATGCGACTGACGCTCCATTTTTCCGCTTCTGTGGCAATGTAGACAAAGCGGTCATGCAGGCGACTGGGACGTCCCTGCCAGAACTCGATTCGGTCCGGGGCGAGTCGATAGCCTCCCCAATGTGGTGGTCGGGGAATTGTTCCTCCTGCGAAACGCTGGCGAAACTCTTCCACCCGCGCCTCCAAGGCCTGCGCCGATTCCAGTGGATCACTTTGAGACGAGGCCCAGGCCCCCAGTTGACTGTTCACCGGGCGACCCGCGAAATAGGCATCCGATTCCTCCTCGGACACCTGCTCCACACCCCCTTCAATTCGGACCTGCCGTTCGACTTCTTTCCAGTAAAAACAGAGCGACGCAAAGGGGTTCCCCAGTAGTTCATTTCCCTTGCGGCTATTGTAATTTGTATAAAAGGTAAACCCGCGCTGGTCAAATCCCCGTAGATAAACAATTCGTGCAGAAGGTCGACCACTGGTCGAACACGTCGCGAGGGTCATCGCGTAGTATTCGGTCAGCTCGGCGGCTTGCACCTCGTTGTACCAGCGGGTGAATTGTTCGATCGGGTTGTCGGTCAAATCGGTGACATCGAGTTTTCCCCGATGAAAATCCGCATGCACAAAATCTTCAGGCATCATCATCTTTCTTGAGGAACGCGGGTAAGGACAGTCACACTGGTTAAGCCCGCTTTCGTGTGTGACTTCACGAGAGATCCCCACCCGGGACCGGGGACTTGGCCAGCACCGGGTGAGATGGTTCGTCTGGGTTTGATTGTTCGGAGTTGGCAACACAAGCGGCGATGGCCAGGTCACCCGTCACATTAACGACGGTTCGGCACATGTCCAGGATTCGATCAACACCCATGATGAGTCCGATCGCCGCACCCGGCACACCGACCGACTGCATGACGACGACAATCAGCGGTAAAGAACCACCAGGGACCCCTGCGGTACCGACCCCTGCCAGAATTGCCATCAGCACTACGGTAAACTGTTGGGACGCGGTCAGCTCAACACCCATCACCTGGGCGAGAAACAACACGACGACCCCCTCGTACAATGCGGTCCCATTTTGATTTCCGGTGGCACCGACCGTCAGCACAAAATTGGTTACACGCGATGGTAATTTGAGTTCTTCAGTAGCGACTTTCATCGCGGTGGGAAGAGTCGCGCTGGAGGACGAAGTACCGAAAGCGACCAGCATCGCTTCAGAAACCTGGCTGAAGAATTTCCACGGTGACATGCGGGCAAAGACGTAGACGACAATCGAATAGACCACAAACAATTGCAGGCTGAGCCCGAGCACGGCCGTCACGAAAAACCAGATCAGTGTATAGATGATTTCCAAACCCAATTGAGCGGCGAGGGCAAAGACCAGACAGCCCGCACCGTAGGGGGCCAGTTGCATCGCGAAACTGATCACCGACATCGAGATGGCATACATCCCTTCCAGGCAACTGACAAATGTTCGCGTCTCGTCCGGTCGCGTGGTAATCGCCATGCCGCAGATCAGGGCGAAGACCATCACGGCCAGCATCCCATTTCCTTTCGAGCTGCCATCGACGGCGCCGACCATCTCTTGCAGGGGATTTTCCGGTATCAGGTCGACCAGCGTATCACGAATTGGTTTCGCTTCTTTCGCTTTGTTGACCTTGTCGGTAGCACCCGTGGCATATTGGTCGAGCAGTTTCTGCCGCTGGGTTTCACCGAGTGCATCTCCGGGGCGGATCAGATCGACTAGTCCAATTCCAATCAAGACCGCTGCCGACGAAAGCATGGCAGTGAAAAACAGTGTTTTCAGCCCCATGCGGCCCAGTTTCCGCAAGTCACCAATCTCGACCACCGCCAGCGTCAGTGCCGAAAAGACCATCGGCACGACCACCATGAACATCAGTCGCAGAAAGACTTTTCCGACCGGTTCGGCCCAATAGATCGCCGTATCCAGCCAATCCAACAGCCCGTTGGCATTGGCATCACCCGGGTCCCCTTTGGGGGTCGAGCCGAGCCAGTTCGCCAGCAGGCCCGCTCCAATGCCGAGGCCAAGTCCGAGCAAAATCCTGTAATGCAGCGGCCACCCGGATTTCGACGCATGCCGAGAAGGTTCGGGAGAAGCACTCGGTTCGCTCGGTTGATTGGTCATGACAAATCCTTGGATCACTGTGCTTTTGCGTCACTGTCCTTTTGGGTCACGGTGCTGACGCGGTGCCGAGACGTGCGTTCGCGGAGCGGCGCTACGTTCGAGTGCCTCAAGATTACCGGTGGTTGCGAGGTACGTCACGCGACACCGCAAAACAACATCCCCCCGTTTCGGATCACCGCAGCCCGACAACAAGCCGATATGCAAACCCGGATCCCTGTTTTGAGGATCCCTTTGTGAATAAACCGCACTGCGGGGACTGGCTCATTTTTCCCGCGACAAAGTGAAGATCCGCTAAATCACTGACACCATTCACTCATCGTTTGGCCGGGAAAATTGTGCCTGTCCCCCTCACGCTTGCCTGTTTTGAGGATCCCTTTGTGAATAAACCGCACTGCGGGGACTGGCTCATTTTTCCCGCGACAAGGTGAAGATCCGCTAAATCACTGACACCATTCACTCATCGTTTGGCCGGGAAAATTGTGCCTGTCCCCTCACGCTTGGCTTTGTGAGCGCAGTCGTCACCGGCAAGGATGCCGGTGCCACGCTTGACGCACACTTCGTGTGAACGCACTGCGGGGACTGGCTCATTTTTCCCGCGACAAGGTGAAGATCCACCAAATCACTGACACCATTCACTCATCGTTTGGCCGGGAAAATTGTGCCTGTCCCCCTCACACTTGGCGGGTTTCCGCAGTCTGTGAGTCGATCGGGATTCCGCCAGACTTCATGTCATTCCGGTTTTTCTACTACAATCCTGACATACCACGTTTTCAGGGAGATTCCATTGAGCGATTACGTTGAACCGCTGGGCAAGCGGATCTTGATTCGAAAAGACGAGAGCCGTCAGAAGACACGGGGTGGGATCGTCTTGCCTGATAGCTCGGAAATTCCGACCATCACAGGGCGTGTGGTCGAAATCAGCGTACAGATCGAGCGAGATCATGATTTCCCGCTTCAAAAGTACGATAAAGTCCTGTTCCATCCCAAGAACGCCATTCCGGTCGACTTTGAAGCCGACAATCTGTTGTTCGTGGTTCCGATCGAAGATGTGGTGGCAATCTTTCGCCGCGCAGAACCACCCTCGTCACGCAAACGCAAAGCGGACCCGAGCGATGCAGACGAAAAGGGGATGGATGACCCTGATGACCTGTCTGACATGAATTGAAGTCCGGAATTGATGCCGGAAACCGGACGGCAAGGCAATCGCCGTACCAAAGTCGCCGAAAGTGTTGGAAATCGCATTGTGAGATTGGCGGAAGCTGTTAAACTACGGAACGCCGGTCGAATCATAGTAAGGATGCTGCGATTCCTGGTCTCATTTCACCTTGGAAATATTTGAGGGTGAGTATGCGCTTCGAAACTTCGCAAACCACGCCGCCGCACCTGGATCGTCGTCTCCAACGTCGAATGCTGTCATTCGTCGCGTTGTTGTCGGTGATCATGTTCACGCTGAGTGTCGTGAATTCGCGTTCGGCCTCCAACGATGCGGACAGCAAAACCAGGCTCGCCGCCTCACCCGATGCGCTGAACTTCGAAGTTCGTCGTGAAGTGCGAGACCTGAAAGAGGGAGAATTTGTCATCCCCGCGGCGGAAGAGAATGGGCCCAGAGGTCAATCTCCCCGTTCGCTGACACCGGTACGGGATGATCGGGAGCGGGTTGATCGGGAACTGTTTACCAGTCGTCGTCAAGAACAGGCGAATCGCGAAGAAGGCCGCGAGGGAACTCTGTTTCCAAACCGCAAAAACCCCTCCAGCAATCCCCGTCGAGACCCCTATGAGACCTCATCGTCGGGCAATCTCAGATTCACGGGGAATTCCCGTTCCGGCGACGGAGGGATGGTGGTGCCGGCACGACCGGCAAAACGACCGGGGACCCTGCAATCGAACCCCGCCACGCTGGACGAGGACTGGAGTTCTGCACCGGTTGCCATCGATCGGCGTGATTCCCCACGAAGCCACTTTACCGGGACCAGCTCGCCACGAGGACGAGTTGTCGCGCCGGAATCGATTGATTTTACACAAGAATTGAGCGAGACGGATCGATCAGGCCGTAACGGTCGCTATTCACCGATTCGCGATGTCTCTGCCACCGACGTTGACGATCTGCGGGACGCCCTCCCCATCCGACGACGCCCGCCAGGTGGGACCGCTCAAGGAACTTCCGCAGGTTCACTCAACAGTAATCGGTTGGGGCAGTTTACCGGTGAAACTTTCGAGCCACCGATTGATCTGCGCCGACGGGATCTCAATGCGCGGACCATCGCATCCAGTTCCACCCCGCCACCCTATACGGAAGTGGCTCGTCCCGAGATCAACAAACGTTATCTGGATGTCGTCAAGGACAACACTGTGGGTGTTCGTCGAGATGAATCCGAAGTTTTCTACTGGTTACTGGATCATGCCCGTCGGGTCCCCACCGCCACATTGGGACAGGCTGCAGAACGGGAAGTGCAATACATCAATCTGATGACGGAACCGGATCGCTATCGTGGCGAACCGATCACCATCGAAGGGGATTTATGGCGGCTGTATGAATTCACGGCGCGGCCGAACGCCTATGGGGTGACCAAGCTCTACGAAGGCTGGGTCTTTACGGGGGATTCGAGTCACCACCCTTATCGCATCGTTTGCACCAGCCTGCCTGCGGGAATTGAACCAGGGGAAAACCTGCGCAAACCGGTGCGGATCACTGGCTATTTCTTTAAACGAGAAGGTTACCGTTCCAACGGCGGGGTGCATGTCGCACCCACCTTGCTCGCTCGCCGGATCAGCATCAACCCCATGCCGAACGGGATTCCGCAAACGGCCGGGATACTTCCCTATATGGTCGGCACCATCATGGCGGTTGGCATGGCATTACTTGTCACGATTGTCGGTTTTGCGATCGGAGATCAACGTTCTTCCAGGGCAGAAATGCTGCGGATGAATCAACAGCCACAAGTTTCGCTCGCCGGATTGCAGGTTCCCCCGATGATTTCGGTCGAAGAATCACTCAGGCAACTGGCTGCCGCCGAACAGAATTCCGCCGTGAATGGGGCTTATGGCCCCCTCGTTTCTCGTGAGTTTGCTCGTGAACATGCGGTTCATGATCTTGGCACATCACATCGCCTGATCAGTGACATCAGCAATCGCCAGCATCGGCGTCAAACCGATGTGCTGCAATCCTGGTCGGCTCGCCAGCAGGTCGTGCAGGCGGAAATCGATGCGATGCGTCAAGCACAAATTCGGGGCAAGACAACCCCGGTATCGGCTCCCGATGAGCTTGATTCTCATCAGTTGGATCCTGCCAATCATCTGCTGCAGCCGGTAGCGGTGCCACAACCTGTCGCTGCGGCCACCCCTGCTCGCACCGCCGCGACGCCAGTAAAACCGACGGCAAACACCCCGACTCTCAAGGGAAAACCACTGAACTCATCGGTCTCACCGGCGACGGTTTCTGCTGTCGTTCCCGCCGTTGTTGCTGCAAAAGTTTCTGCTGTGGTTCCTGCCCCTCGTGCGGCAGTGGGACCCTCGATGGGAACCCCCACGTCACCGCCAACGGCAACCTCGACGGCGCACTCGAACGCGTCGACCGTTCCGCCAACGGTTGCCGCCAGCGGTACGTCCCAGTTATCGGAATGGGAAGACGAAATTGCGAGGATGACTGGGCCTCCAGGTAAAACACTTCCATGAATCCGGTGAACCCCATGTTGCTGGTTCGGCTGCGCCGCAAGATCACCGTGATCACGGCCATGCGGCTTCCGTTGATCGACTGGGGTGACATCGACACCCAGAATAGGGACACCGCATGACACGTTTCGCCATTCTGACCGCCGGGGGTGACACTCCAGCGTTAAATGCCACGATTTATGGAGCGGTCGAGCGTGCCAATGAGCTCAAGATCGACCTGGTCGGCATCATTCGCGGCTTTGCCGGGATTCTGGATCCACGCGTCCCCCACGTCCGTTTGAATCCCTTGTACACGACGATTCCCGAGCTGGACCCTCACATGGGAGGGACACTGCTTGGCGCGTCACGCACTTACCTCGACTCCAGCCAGATGGCGATCATGCCCGAAATCAAACAGCGCCTCGACACGCTGAAAGTGGACGGAATCCTCTGTATTGGTGGTGATGGGACGATCAACGGAATGCAGCCGCTGTCCGAGTTTTTCCCTTGTGTGCTGGCCCCCAAAACAATCGACAATGATCTGGGTCTGAACTATCTCGATGAAGTCAATGAACTGACTCTGGAAGAAAGTAATGAGGGGGGGCGACGGCGGCTCGAGAATTCGCGAGCCCGTCCGGTAATTGGTCTCGAGGAAATCGTGAACTATGTGACTCCCGGCTTCGCCACGGCCGTTTTTGTCGTGGTCGAGGGTGTTGAACGGATTCGGACGACGGCAGAAAGTCATCGACGGATTGCCATCATCGAGGTGATGGGCCGCGACTCGGGCTTCATTCCGCTCGGCTCATCGTACGGCCAACCGGATCTCATCCTGATCCCCGAAGTCCCGCTCGATCTGGATCGCCTGGAACAGCGGATTTCCGAGTTGTACGAACTGCAAAAACATGTGGTAATCGTGGTGGGTGAGGGGGTTGTCGATCAGACGGGACATCAACTGGGGGCCTCGACAAAAAGCGAGGACCCTGCCGGGAACATCATTTTCAGTGGTGCTGCGGAAGAGCTGAAGCGTTTGCTTTGCCTGCGGTTCGGCGACGATTATTTCGGCTCGCGGCGGAAGCACGAGTCTGCCGATTCGGCGATCTTCACGCGAAAGGTGGGGCACACCCAGCGGGGGGGATTTCCGATCC
>JBIKZJ010000474.1:0-4808 GCA_044354755.1 Schlesneria sp.
CGCGATCACTGGGATCGCGGACCCAACCTGCATCGTAGGCTTTCTTCAGCTGATCCCATCGCGCATCGATCTCGACCATGAGCTGTGCCAAACCTGAAACGTCCGCCACTTCCGGAAATTCCGCCGGAACCTGATCCAGCTCGATCGCGGTTGGCCGAATCAATACGCGGGGGACCGCGTAAAGTCCGCTGTAATGCGGATCCGTCCCCGCCTGTTTCATCACGGCAATCACATGTTCGACCGTGCAGTTTTCGTCAAGACACAACTGGATCGCAGCCACCGCAGCCGGACCACGGTGCTTTCCGTGATGGCAATGAAGGTATACCGGCCCCGGCAAGTCGCGGACCGCTTTCGCGAGTCGCAGTGTCTGCAGACGAGAAATTCCCTCGTACCCCACAGGAAGATGGACATACAGCAATCCGAACTTGTGAGCCCGATCGACATCAGGCCTGGCTCCGTCCACCGAGATGATCGTCTCGATCCCCAACTCTTGGAGGGATCGAAAACCTTCATCCCCCTCGGGACTGCTACCGCTGAACAACGTGCTGGTGATTTGATAAACGTTATGCAGCCCCTCTTTCTCGATCTTCAGGGCCGCATCCCCCTTCCTCATGCCATCAAACCCCTCCGTTGCCGCAGGATCGACAGCGCGGTCCTGTTGCTGGCAGCCCGAGGCGGCTTGCAACAGAGTCAGCGTCAAGAAAATCCGAAAACCACTCATTTGCATCATCCATTGCGATTTCCTCACAAACACCAGAGAAATCACGGAAGCCGAAACGGGCCTCGACCCGCTGCACCTGACCCAAACAGGACGAGCTGAATCCCCCACAAGTCGCCTGATCCTGATTCACATCATCGTAATCGATGGAACACACTTTCTGCACATCTTTTTTCGATAGTTTCCAAACTCAAGGAAACCTGCGTCACCCAGATGACGAGAGCTTCCCGCTTTCCAGGTCAGTACTTCGCTTTCTCAGCAAACCTTCCTGAATTCGCTTAGCAGACCTACACATCCGACCCGACAAACTATTCAACCAGGCACGTCCAGATTCCATCGAGCCAATCCCCTCTTCGATTTCAGCTGCCATACTCTTGCGGTTCGGGAAGCGGCGACATTCCCAGTGCCTGTTCCACTTTTTCTGCGGCACGGGCCAGTCGCGCAAACAGGCGCGACTGAACCACGATTAATCGAGACTGCATCAGATCGGTCGCCTCGACCAATCCCCCTAAATCAAACTCCTCGGGAATCCAAGGCAACGCATAATCACGCAGCGTGGTTTCCGCCTCAGCATGATCAAAGGGGTACAGATGGGTCCCCATTTCATGCTGAATGGAAATCAGCCTCGATCGCAGGGAACTCAACTGACTGAGAATCATTTCGATGAGTCGCCCATTTGACCGTGACCCGTTGGTCCGCTGCCACAATGTCATGAGACGATGAAAGACAATCCGCAGCGCGGGAAGTTCCCCAATCAACCGACTGACATATTGTGCCGCTGGCAACAGGTCCCGGATTTCAAACCAGACATCCTCTCCGTCCGGAATTTTCTTCAGGACCTTAGGAACCTGCAACAACTGCAACGCGAACGAGAGACGGTTGCCCGCTTCGGACTCGAAGGGAAGCATCTTTCCCGCCAGATTGGCGACCCCCTCACGAGCCCGCCCCTGCTTGATGGTCACCGCATCCACATCGGCCGCTTCCAGGTGGAACTCAGAGGGTTCAAAATCCAATTTCGCCTGCAGTAACGCTTGTGCGGCGATCGTTTCAAACAGCGTTCCTTCCGCCATCTGGTAACGTGGAATCAGTTGTCGATATCGAGGTAATTCCCCGAGCATCCGGCTGCAACTCGACTTTAGTTCTTTGGCAACCATCGCAGGATCCTCAGGGACTTCGGTCGACTGAGGGGCAATTGGCAGTGGGCGAAGCAGCGGAATTTCGGTTTGAAAATAACGCCGCAGTGCTCTGATGGCGTCCCGCTCTTCATTCTGCCGTTCGAGCAGTTTCTTCACCGGATGCAGCATCCGCAATGGAATCTTTTGATTCAGCACGCTTCGATAGTACTGCTCGGTGACCGATTTCGAGATCTCTTCAAATCGAGCAAATAAGATGGACGCGGGGACGGCCTCTGCAAAAGAACCGGCAGGAAAAATTCCCGGCGAGTGATCCCCAGCGGCCCGCTGGATTCGGTCCTGGTCGGTGGGATGTGAATCAAACAGACTGAGTTTTTCTTCGGCCATCATCCGCTGCAGTTGAGATTTGAGCTTGGGGGTGATGAAGCTGACATTCGCCATCAACAGAGCAATCAAATCATCCGGTAACCGACCTTCCTCATAAAAGGAGGCAATGTCACGAAACGAGATTTCATGTGCCACGTTAAGCTCGCGCAGTCGTCGCATCGTTGCCGTCAGTGAACCGGCACCGACCACGCGTACCTGACAGCGATCGGCATTGAATTCCATCTCACGCGACATGAGACCACTGATGGAACTTCCCGCCAAAGCAAACCCCCACAGCACCCGGCGTGGCAGCCAGACCAGCCCCATGATGATCCACGAGATCACCGACATCAGGCCCGCATCACCGGCATGCCTCTGCAACCACTCATCGACCGCATCAGGCTCGGCGGCGGCATGCAGGAAACCGTGATTGATCCGCCGAATCAGATTTTCCAGCCCCATCGCGGTTCGCTGCGTAAAGTGCCCCAGTTCATGAGCCAGCACTCCGGTAAACTGCTTGAGTGTCAGTCCGGCAACCAGCGGCAGTCCAAGATGCAAAGAGATCCCTCGATCACCAAACAGACCAAACCACCCCTGCCGCAATTCCGCCCCTGCATTCAAATCACAACTGACGTGAATGGCAGTCGGTCGGGGCGCACCGAGTGACTCACAGAGTCGATTGATATACGCCACCAGTAATGGTTCGGCATCACGACCAAGCTGGCGTGGCCGACTCATAGCCCGCGTTTTGGCCAGCAATGGTTTAAATAGCCCCGCGATGCTGGCCAAACCGAATCCGACAGGCAAAATCACAACGAGAAGACGAACCCCGAAGGGGGCTGCCGGTAAAATGAATTCCGCGTGACGAACCCAAACAAAAAGTCCCGTCAAGACCAGGCCGATCAAGGACAAATAGAGGACCGGAAGCAACAGCACCGCAATGGCAGTCACCGCCAGCCCTAGCACGTATTTTCGAGTCACGGTCGGTCGTGCGATCTCGTGTGAGACCGCGCCGATCAACAACCGGGAATTGACTGCTGCGGGTGTGGTTGTGGTTGAGATCATACGAACACTGCCATCTCAGAAGAATTGACAACACCCATTAACCCAACCGCACCAAAACCAAAAATAGCCAGATCACCAAGGCGAGGAATAAGACAATCAGACCGGAAACCAGACCCGCAACAATCCAACCCCCTTTTTCCGGCTTTAGTGCGGGTTCACGACGACGCAGAATCCCTGCTTCCTCAAAAAACGTGTCAGGGGTAATGAGATTGGATTTCCAGACGCCAATCGTGACTCCACATTCCCGGCAGCGGATAGAACTCCCCGCCAGTCCCTCTTTGACTCGATGTTGAGCTCCGCAAATATCGCATTCCGCCAGAATGGCCATCCGACGTGGTTCCAGGACAAGGTGATTTCCACAAAATCAATTCCGACGAAGTGATATCCGGTGTTCGTCATCCGGATTTCAGGCGAGGGGACCTTGATCCCGAATAAAGTTTCTCAAATAGACCGCACTCTGTTTTAACGAAGCCTTTCGCGCGTCGACCGAACCCTCATACGCTCGATCTTCCACCTCAACGCAAACCGGACCGCAGTAACCGACATCCCCCAGCGTACCGAAGAACTGTCCCCAATTGACATCCCCCAATCCTGGCAGCTTGGGGGTATGGTATTGGTTTGGATGAGCCAAAATGCCGACTTCGTCCAGTTTATGTCGATCGATACGGACATCTTTCGCATGCACATGCACCAGCCGATCCGCAAATTCCCGAATCGGTTTCAGATAGTCCATCTGCTGCCAGATCATGTGTGATGGATCATAATTCAGTCCAAAGTTCAGACTGGGAATCTCATCAAACATTCGTCGCCAGATTGCGGGGGTCGTCGCCAGATTCTTGCCACCCGGCCATTCGTCTTTGGAAAAGAGCATCGGGCAGTTTTCGATCCCGATCCGGACGCCATAATCTTCGGCAAACTTCACCAGGGGTTTCCAGGTGTCACAAAATCGAGGCCAGTTGTCATCGACCGATTTGGTCCAGTCGCGTCCGACGAAGGTGTTCATCCGTTTCAGTCCCAGCAGGGACGTTGCCTGAATCACCTTGCGGATGTGCTGCACATACCGCTCTGCTTCAGCCTGATCTGGAGCCAGCGGGTTGGGATAGTAGCCAAGTCCGCTGATCGCGACACCCGCCTCGGCCATGATCCCATTGACTTCGTGAGCTTTGGCAGCGGAAAAATCCGTAACATCAACATGAGTAACCCCCGCGTATCGCCGCTCGGCTTTGCTCGGTGGCCAGCACATCAGTTCCACGCAGGAATAACCCGTAGCCTTGGCAATCTTGGCCACTTCCACAAGTGAAAACTCGGGCAAAATTGCGCTGACAAAACCAAGCTGCATGATGAACTATCCGAAAAGCAATTGAGGTAAAAACTGAAGTCAAAATGGGTTGATGGGACCCCCCCCGGATTCGATTGCGGCGAGTGAACCACCTGCGGAAACCGAGAATGATAACCCCGCCGAGAGGGCAGCCTTCCTGCCATGACCTGCAGGACTGGCCACCACTTTTTTGTGGAAACAACCTGGA
>JBIKZJ010000105.1:0-15856 GCA_044354755.1 Schlesneria sp.
GGACGCTTTGCTGAGATGGGTAACGACATCTTTGCCAGATTCCCATTCGATTTGGGAAACGATCGGATTACCGACTCCGGCAAACGCGTTGGAAACATTGGTAATCCCGCCTGCAAAGCAACGTTTTCCATCGGGAAGAAATTCCAGGCAATACGGGCCACCATAGTCGGCCATGAAACCGGGGTCGTATTTGCTGAGGCTGGCAATGGAAAAGCTCCGAAGCTGCTTCCCGGTCTCGGCATCCCAGTGCAGGAATTTCGCGGTCAAGTCACCGGAAAGAATTTGTTTTCCGTCGGGATGGAATGCAACCTGATAAACATGACGCTCGTGTCCGACAAATTCGCGAATGGGGCTCCCGTCCGCAAGGTTCCAGAGTTTGACCTTTAAATCGTTACCGCAGGAAGCGAGCCATTGCCCATTAGGGCTGACGACAATCGCGCGAATCCAACCCTGATGTGCTTGGATGGTGCGAAGCGGGATAGGGGCCTCGGCCGCAGCCGACCACCAGATCAAGCGACCATCGTGTCCACCGGTGACGAGGGTCTCACCGTTGGCAGAAAACGCCAAAGCCCTGACCCAGCTGTCGTGACCAGAAAGCTCGACCTTGGTCCCCGTCGCCAGTTCCCAGCGAACGACTTTGAAATCCTCGGCACCCCCGAATACAAATCGGCCAGTCGGATCAAAGCGACACGACAGAAACGAACTGGTGTGCGTCAGGGTTTTGGCAACATGAGTCAACGTCGGATCAGCGGGCATGTTTATTCTTTCCTCGCACGAACATCAAATGCCCAATTTAGCTAAGTAATTCGGTAATCACCCGGCTCGATTCGGGAACCAGCGGGACAGGGCGTCCGGTCCGGTCTGGCAGAAAAATGTGGGGATCAATTCCCAGTAAATGGTACATTGTCGCCAAAACGTCTTTGGGTCCAACGGGTGTGGAAACGACTTCGCCGGCGTGTTTGTCGGTGGCACCAACGACACGACCACGTCCGATTCCTCCCCCGGCAAATAACGCGGAATAGGCCTGAGACCAGTGATCACGGCCTCCGCCTGAGCCTGTGGTGATTTTCGGAGTACGCCCGTGTTCGCTGATGCAGACAACCAGGGTGTCATCCAATTGTCCTCGTCGATCGAGATCTAATATCAGGCCCGAGAAAGCTTTATCGAGCCCTGGCAGCAGTTGGTCTGTCATGCGAGGGTAGTGATTCCAGTGTGTGTCCCAGGCATCCCCAGCCAGTCCATATTCATCCCAGAAGACGCTGACCAGCCTGGTGCCGGCATCGAGCATGCGTCGTGCGGTCAGGCACGACTGCCCGAACAACGTCATCCCATACATTTCCCGCGTCTCGAGCGACTCTTGTCGAACATCGAGTGCCGAGGCAACCGATTGCGACTGAATCAATGAATGTGCCATCTGTTGAAAGCTGGAAAGCGACTTGCCACTGCTTGAGCGGTCCAGGTCACGTCGTGCATCGTCCATCTGCTTCAGCAAGGAACGGCGACGATCCAGTCGATCGAGCGTCAATTCGGCGGGCAAACTGGTCGCTGCCATGCGAAAGTGTGCCTCGGGCTTACAGCCGACATAGGGATCAAAGATCTCGACATTCATATCGCGGAGCGTCTTATAGACCGATCGATCTGCCTGGCCTTCAAATTCGGTCCAGACTGGGTTGTAGGCCGAGCCGAGATAGGCCGCGTACGGCCCCGCCCGAAAAACTTCTCCTGTGCGTTGCGAACTGAAAGGGAAGGGGAGTGCCACATTTTGGGGAAACGCCGCCAGCCCGCCACGTCGCTGGCGATCAACATATTCGACCGCACTGCCGAAATAGGGATGATGCTTGGGATCATTGGGACTCAGTTCCATATTCACATCGATGACCGGAACCCCTGTCATGGCATGAGCCACTCCGTGAATGGGGTACTCGTGATGAATCGATCGTAACACCGTGACACGATCCATCATGCGGGCCATGTTGGGAAGATGCTCACAAACATCAAGCCCCGGGACCACCGAAGGAATCGGGCGCATGGTGCCACGAATTTCCAGTGGGGCCTCTGGCTTCATGTCGACGGTTTCCATCTGACTGGGTGAGCCATACAGAAACAGAATGATGCACCGCTTGGCCTGACCGAATCCATCCGGCATGGCGATGAGCGGCGTCGAGCGAACGTTGGTCGCGGCTTCCGCGGCGCGTGCCGCATCCGCCTGCAGCAGATGTGGTAACGAGAGTCCGAGCAATCCCGTTCCGCCAACTTCCAGCAGTTCGCGGCGGGTGAGCCCATTACAAAGTCGCCTTGGTGAACTGAGCATCCGAAGCATCATGGTCTCCTCACAACGAAAACGAATCGGCTTTAGTCTATGCTATCGACGTTTCCGCTCGCAAGCTGTGAAATCCCGAACTCTTTGCCGAGAATTTTTGTGGCCGATGACCATTTTCAACGATTACTAGCCGCTCTTGACTTGGAAGCCGAGGCGACCATGGCCGAAACCTTGCGGATTTCACGGCGGACTTCTCGCGATCAGGCGGAACGAAGTGGACTCAGTTTGGTTGATCTGGCTATTCGGACCGAGACAGCAGGGTTTGGGGGCCGCGTTGTGGTGACGCTGGGTAAGCGCGACCAGCGGCAGGAACTTCCCTGGACGCGTCTGCATTCGGGCACACCGATTGTGATTTCTGAGCAGCAGTCCAAGGACCATGCCGGGTGGCGCGGAGTTGTCACCCATCGTGATCGAGATTCGATTACGGTTGTTTTAGGGGATTCTCCTGAGCCAGTTTCTGATCGCCCCCTGTTTCGCATTGACCAATCGAGTGATGAAATTTCACGACAGCGGCAGCGCGAGGCACTCCGGCGAGCTGCCGCTGCCGAAAAAGGACGCCTGGTGGTCCTGAAGCGACGACTGCTGGGCGAAGATCCTTTGGAGTTTCAGGCGTGGCGGGATTGGACGCCCCTGTCCGCACTCGACACATCACAAACTGCGGCGGTGAGCCATGCGTTGGCGGCGGAACATGTCGCCATCATTCACGGCCCTCCTGGAACAGGCAAGACTACCACCGTTGTTGAGTTAATTCGGCAGGCCGTTCGTCGGGGTGAACGGGTGCTGGCGTGTGCCCCGAGCAACCTTGCGGTCGACAATTTGTTTGAGCGATTACTCAGGGCAGGGGAGCGGGTGATTCGCATTGGCCACCCCGCGCGTGTCCTTCCTGAGCTACGAGAGCAGACGCTGGATTTGCTGGTGGAGTCCCATCCGGACCTGAAATTGGCACGTGAATGGACCAAAGAGGCCTGGCTCTTGCGGCGACAGGCGAGCAAGCAGACTCGTTCCGCACCCGCCCCAGGCTTCCGGCGCGATGCACGGGAGGAAGCCCAGCGGTTGTTGAAAGATGCGCGGGAACTCGAATCTCAACTGGTGAAGTTTCTGTTGGATTCGGCACAAATTGTCTGTGCGACACTCACGGGATTGAATGAGGACCTCTTAGGTGATCGCGTCTTTGATCTGGCGGTGATTGATGAAGCGGCGCAATCCACAGAACCTCCCTGCTGGATCCCCGTTCTGCGAAGTCGCCGGTTGGTGCTGGCGGGAGACCATTGCCAGTTACCACCCACTATTATTTCTGCAGAGGCAAAACGACAAGGGTTCCAGATCAGCCTGATGGAACGGTTGATTCAGCAGCACGGTGAAACGATTGCGCGGCGGCTGACGATGCAGTACCGAATGCACGCGGAAATCATGCAGTTCTCGTCCGATGAATTCTACCGGGGCGAGTTAACCGCCGCAGAATCGGTTCGGGGACATCGTTTGACCGACCTTCCCCAAGTCATCGATACGCCACTGACGCAAACCGCCGTTCGTTTCTTCGATACGGCGGGATCGCATTGCGAAGAGCACAACGAGGCTGACGGGACCAGTATCGAGAATCCGGGCGAAGCGGATTTCGTGGTCGCGCAGGTTCAGGAATTGATCGATTCGGGGGTACTCGCGAATGAAATCGGGGTGATCACACCCTATTCGGCTCAGGCACGATTGCTGCGAGGATTGATCGCCGATGCGAATGTTGAGATTGATACGGTCGACGGATTTCAGGGGCGCGAGAAAGAAGTGATCGTGATTTCTCTGGTTCGCTCGAATCTGAAAGGAGAGATTGGTTTTCTGGGAGACACGCGCCGGATGAATGTGGCACTCACCCGAGCCCGGCGTAAATTAATTCTGTTCGGTGACAGCGCCACACTCGGCCATCACGAATTTTACCTGCGACTGCTGGCGTACTTTGAACGAATTGATGCCTATGGAACCGTCTGGGAAATTCCCCAGCCAGACTGGAAATGAAAAGAGATCGGCGCATGCTGCCGAGTGCGGAATTGCTCGTCGTTTTTTGAATGGAATCGAAGTCACTTAAAGGCCCCTGATGATGATGCGTGGACTGAGTCTGCTCGCATCGCTGTTGGCCTGTTTATTTCTTGCCATTCCAGATCCGGTAAGGCCTGATCCCGATTCACCCCGCCCGATTGCCGCCCGTGATACGGTTTTTATTGAGGATCTGACCTGGATGGAAATCCGGGATGCGATGCGTGCGGGTAAAAAGACGGTCATCGTTGCCACGGGTGGCATCGCGTAAAATGGGCCTTATCTCGTCACCGGTAAGCACAACGTGATTTTGCGATCGACAACCGAATCGATTGCGAGAAAACTGAACGCGCTCGTCGCCCCGATTATTCCGTTCGTTCCTGAAGGGGACATCAAACTCCCTTCTTTGCAGAGGAAATATTCAGGGACCATCAGCGTCACCGCAGAAACGTTTGAACGCCTGCTGACCGATATCGACGCGTCGCTGGCAACCCATGGCTTTAAAAACATCCTGTTGATTGGTGACAGTGGTGGAAATCAGTCGGGAATGAATGCTGTTGCAGTCCGAATGAATGCGCAGTGGACGGGCCGAAAAACGAATTTTTTTCCCCCGAGTATTACAATCGTAACTCGGTCGATACCTGGCTCGATGAACAGGAATCCACGAAACCTCCGAAGGACTCCATGACGATTTTGCGGTCACCGCGACGATGCTGTTCGTTGATCCTGACCGTTTGCGTGTGAAAGAGCGGATCACAGCGGACCTGTTCCGTATCAATGGGATCTGATTGGCACCGTTCGAAAAAACAGAGAATGGGGAAAGCGAATCATTGAATTTCGCGCTGCGGAAACCGTGAAAGCCTTTCGTGCGGTGCAATCTCAATAAGAGATTTGCTACAACCCCACCATGGATTGTCAATGTCGCGGTGGAACAAGACCCGACTCAGGCCATCACCCCCCCCTTTTTTTCTTCAGACTGGAAACTGCGGCTCATGAAAATCGTGCGGATTTTTGCTCATCGCGTCGAACTTCCCCTGGTTGAAGGGTCGTACAAATGGTCTGGTGGAAAGTCGGTTTCCGTATTTGATAGCACGATTGTGGGTGTCGAGACCGATACCGGTTTGATTGGGTATGGCGAAGTCTGCCCACTGGGACCATTCTATTTGCCGGCCTACGCCGATGGTGTTCGAGCGGGGCTCAAGGAACTGGGGCCGCATCTGTTGGGATTCGATCCCCGTCAGTTAGCGGTACTCAATCATCGGATGGATGCAGCCCTGAAAGGGCACCCGTACGTCAAATCGGGGATCGACATCGCCTGCTGGGATCTCTTGGGTCAGTCAACAAGTCTTCCCGTTTGCATGCTGATGGGGGGACGATTTGGTGAGAGCATCCGCCTCTATCGGGCGATTTCGCAAGAGTTGCCCGAAGTGATGGCGAAGAAAGTCGCTGGCTACTGCGCCGAAGGTTATACGCGGTTCCAATTGAAGGTCGGGGGAGATCCCGATACCGATATCGCGCGAATTCGTGCGGTGCGAGCGATGCTACAACCGACAGACCGTCTGGTTGCCGACGCCAATACGGGCTGGACGCAGCACGAAGCGATGCGTGTGGTCCGCGCGGTCCGGGATCTCGATGTTTATATCGAACAACCCTGCCTGAATTATGAGGAATGCCTCGCGGTTCGGCGGCATACGGATCATCCGTTTGTGCTGGACGAGAATATTGACAGCCTCGAGATGCTGATGCGAGCCAAAGCCGATCTCGCGATGGATGTTGTCAATTTAAAAATCAGTAAGCTGGGTGGACTGACCAAAACAAAACAGATCCGCGACCTTTGCGTCTCGATGGGGATTGCCATGACGCTGGAAGACAGTTGGGGAGGGGATATCACCACGGCAGCGATCGCGCATCTGGCCCAGAGCACGCCGGAAGAATTTCGTTTTACCAGCACCGATTTCAATAGCTATGTCACCGTAAGCACCGCCGACGGGGCTCCCCAACGTGTTCACGGATTCATGACCGCCAGCCACGCACCGGGTTTGGGAATCGTGCCCAAGCAACAAGTTCTTGGTGCTCGGTTGGTCGAGATTGTTTGATCGTCTGATTTTCCATTGTCTGATTTTCCATTGTCTGATTGTCAGCAGTTCATTTTTCGTTCATTTCAGAAGGGTGCGTCTGATGCGGTATTTTTGTTCGGCATTCGGGCTGACAATCGTCTTTGCCACGCTGTTCATGGCGATCGCTCAAGCGGAAGACGAAGTCGCAAAATTTCCTCGACCCAAGCTGCAGATCATCAATGGAAGTCCCCAAACGATCGACCTCTTCTGGCTCAAGTCCAACACCGAAAAAATTCCCAATGGATCGGTTGCCCCGGGCAAGCAGACGATGATTTTAACCACACTCGGGCATCAATTTGAACTGGTTGGTCGCGAGGACAAATCAACCGCAATCGTGACCAGCCAGGTCCCTTTTCAAGGGTTTCGCTTTGATCCCCCCCATCCTACCGGAGTCCCCGAATTCTACAGCCAGTCGATCAGCGCGAATGGCTTCCCGATTGTGGCTTCAGCCAAAGTGAACCCTTATGCACTCAAGGAAGCGGCCTTTCTGGTCAATATGATGCTCGCAAAACGTCCGGATGTTCGCGAGGCGATGATCAAAAGCGGTGCCCGAATGTGCATCATGGCCCACAACGAATTCACCACGGATCTTCCTGAGTTTATGCGACTGGGTGACGAGAAGGTACCAGACTTTGACACTGTTCCCGCGAAGGATTTTTGGGATGCCCGGGCGCGTGGGCTGGGGGGGAGTGAGGACGATCCGTTTTGCTCGGTTGCGGAGGAGAACGTCCTGGGTTATGCCGACGACCCCTATGAAAAAGAATGTATCCTGATTCATGAATTTGCACACAACATGCACTTACGGGGGCTTGTTAATGTCGATCCAACTTTCGATCATCGGCTGAAAGAAACTTATGACGCAGCCGTAAAATCAGGACTTTGGCAGGGGAAGTATGCTTCAACCAACCACCATGAGTATTTTGCCGAGGGGGTTCAGTCCTGGTTCGACAACAACCGGATCAATGACCATGATCATAATCATGTAAATACCCGTCCCTTGCTCATGGAATACGATCCCGGATTGGCCGCGATCTGCCGTGAAGTCTTTGGCGAAACCGAGCTGAAATACACAAAACCGGCCACTCGGCTCAGCAGCCACATGGAGGGCTACGATCCCGATCAAGCTCCCCGGTTTGTCTGGCCCGAACGATTAAAAAATGTCAAAATCGCCATCGTGGAAAAGGCGCGTGCTCGCGGCAAGAAAACCGATCAGGATCTCCTCAAAGAAAAACAAGAGATCCTGGGCTGGGCTCTCAATATCAGCCCCAAGTTGATCTCAGAAAACCCAGTTGAGACCACTCGGGCGATCAAACTGCTGCAATCACAATTGGAGGAAATCGAACGCGTTGTTCCCGTCGCGGCGGTGAAGGAACTGAAAAAAGTTCCGCTCTGGTTTTCGGCCGAATATCCCCAAACGGGCCCCTCGGCTGAATATCATCCCGATGCGGGTTGGCTGCGCGAACACAATCGGAATCCAGAGATGGCCCGCAGTGTGGAATTCACGAATATACGGATTTTTGACATCGATCAGCGACGGATGCCAAATTTCGTTTTGCACGAACTGGCCCATGCCTATCATGATCGCGTGCTGGAGCGCGGATTTCAGAACGAGCTGATCCGCAAAGCGTATGAAAGGGCAAAAGCTTCGGGGGATTATGAGCGTGTCGAACGTCAGGATGCCGAAGGGCGCAAGCACCTGGACCGCGCTTATGCGATGACAACCCCTCAGGAATATTTTGCCGAGTTGTCAGAAGCCTATTTCAGCCGGAATGATTTTTTTCCTTATAACCGCGAGGAATTCCAACAACACGATCCCGAGATGTTTGCGTTGTTGCCCACGCTATGGGGCGTCGATTTGAAGCCTGGAGAAACGAAAATTCTCACCGAGGCAGACAAAAAACTGAATGATTTTTTCCAGACCTATTTGCAATCCGACTTTGCGCTGAGTCCGCTACGGGCCTCACGACTTGGTGAGCATCAGTTCGATGCGTTACTGGATGATCCTTCGGCCGCCGTACGCAGCCGACGCACGGAATTGGTCCGACAGACACTTGAGCAGCTTCCGCGGCAAATTGACTACGCGCAACTTTCGCGTGAGCAACAGGTTGATTACGAGATTCTGCGGGACGCACTGAAGCTTGATCTCTGGCTGGACGAGAGTGAACGCCCGTTTGAGAACGATCCACGACTTTACACGGGAATGGTGACCGATGGGGTTTATGTCCTGCTGACTCAGTCAACACAGCCCAAAGAGACGGCGATTTCCAACGCGGTGGCGCGGATGAAATTGATTCCACGGGTACTCGCCGCCGCTCGTGAAAACTTGCGTAATCCACCCGCCGTGGTCACTCGGACGGCGACTCAACAAAACAAGGGAGCGATCGCGTTCTATCAGCATGAATTATTCGCGATCGTCGGTTCGTCGCCGCAATTGGCTGCGGTCAAGGTGGCGTCAGCGGATGTCGTTGTGGCACTCAAACAACATCAGGACTTTCTGGAGCAGGAATTACTCCCCAGAGCGACAGGAGACTGGCGACTGGGAAAGGCTCGATTCGCTCAAAAACTGGAAATGGTTCTGGATGCAGGTGTAACGGCGGATCAAGTTCTGACAGAAGCGGAAATCGGTCTGAAGTTGGCGCAGAGCGACATGCTACTGATCGCGCGACAGCTTTGGGGACGCTATTTTCCGCAGACACCTTTCCCGCCGGATGATGAAGCGGGTCGTCGGGAAGCGATTCAGCGGATCATTCAGGAGATCGGCCTTTTCCGTAGCGGGCGCGACGAGTTGGTGAATGATGCCCGAGCCACGGTTGCCACCTTAAAAGACTTTATCGAGAAACATCAGATCCTGAGACTTCCTGATCCTGATCGTTGTGAAATAATCGAGATGCCTGAATTTCAACGTGGCAACAGTGTCGCCTTTCTGGAACCGGCTCCACCGCTCGATACATCCACATCCAGCATTTATGCAATCAGCCCCCCTCCAGCCGACTGGGATTCCTCCCGTGTGGCGAGCTTTCTGGGGGAATACAACCGCCAGATGCTGAAGGTACTCACCATTCATGAAGCCTACCCCGGCCATTATGTTCAGTTGGAGTACGCAAACCGTCATCCCTCACTGATCCGCCGCGTGCTCGGTTCGGGGGTTTACGCCGAGGGTTGGGCGAACTATTGCGAACAGATGCTGCTTGACCAAGGTTATGGTGACGGAGATCTTGCACTGCGGATGATGCAACTCAAGTTCTATTTGCGCAGCGTCGCGAATTCGATCCTCGATCATAAAATGCATTGCACCTTGATGACAGATGACGAAGCCTTGCAATTCCTGATGGAAGAAGCGTTTCAAGGTGAGGGGGAAGCGAAACTGAAGATTGTTCGAGCGAAACAATCGTCGTGCCAGCTTTCGACGTACTTTGTCGGACGGTCGGCGTTCATGAAACTGCGGAAAGAGGTCCAGCGCGAGCAGGGACAAGAGTTTGATCTTGGTCGATACCACGAAGCGGTACTGGATCATGCCTCGGTTCCTGTGAAGTATCTGCCAGAACTCGTCCGAATTCGACTCAAAAAGCCTCGCTAGACATGTCGGTGGGTTCTCGACAGGTTCGCCTGAACCCATAGGAATCGGCCGCTGAGATCCACCGCACGCAATTCAAAATCAGGCAAGTCAAAATCACAAGAGTAGGGACGACATCGACGATGGGAAACCCTTCGCAACTCCGCCGCGCACATGAGCAACTCGTGGATCACGGTATCATCATGGCGAGTGGATCACAGCCAAAAGGCTGGCCCCTCTTTTTACAAATGCTGCTGGTTGGACCGGTCCCCATCACCGAACCGGTCGGCCAGTTGTTGAATTCCCCTGCATTTTCCCGCCCCGAAGCCTTATTGGCATTGAGCACAGGACAATTGGTCGAATTGCTGACCGAAGTCCCCAGAGGAGGGCAAAAAGCAGGTCTTTTAAGAGCGGTTGCGGCGTGGTGGCAGCAAGAATTCGGGGAAGAGATTGTCCCTGAATGGACACGAGGACTCGATGATTACCGTGAATCGCTCCGTCGGATTCGGGGGTTAGGCCCCGCCACCGTCGATGAACTGCTGATGTTTGTGGCGGAATTGCCTGTCTTTCCCCTGGACCGGGGGACGGTGCGGGTTGCGATTCGTCATGGTTGGCTGGATCTCCCTTTGGAAGACATGGAATCCCAATCGTTTTTTGTTCAGGGACTGGCTACTGCAGAGATTGACCCTCGCCAGTTCTCTCTGCAGATTTCCCAGGTCGCCAAGACCTATTGCGGTCGAGAGCCCGATTGCGAAAACTGTCCGTTAAAGCCTCTGCTTCCTCCTCAAGGCCCTCTCAATCCGGATAGCGTTTGAGCGAGGCGTTTGAGATTTTCCCTCACCGTTTGGATCGTACCCGCGTCGGCGTTTTTGCTGGTGAACCGTTGCGGATGTCAGCCACCGCGTCATCGCGCCTTGATCGATACTCTTTGCGTCCCGAATGGGGCGTCAAAATCGATACGATTATTAGATTCACAGGCAATCCAAAAAGTTTCGCTGATCAAAAAACTCTTTGCTGTTTGCGCAGCCTCTCAATCGTCGATGTTCTCGATAATCGAGATTTAGCTAGGAGAGAGTCGATGTTTTATGATGTATTGGTGATTGGGAATGAGGAAGAGGGGCTCGATCGGGCGATTTCCGCCGCACGAGTTGGTCGGAGGGTCGGGATCGTGGCAGAGAACCGCGAATCTGTTTCTCTGAATCACATGAGATGCGCAGCCATGTCGCTACAGCGATCGGCCAACGGGGGTTGGACGATGGGCGATTGGCGTCAGGCCGCAATTTGGTTGAGCCAAGAGGAAGCCGTTGCCCGATTGGCCACGATGGAGCAATTGGGGATTGAACGATTGGAGGGGACCGCCCGATTAATTTCCTCAGCGAGCGTTGAGGTTGCCGACGCGGGGGTGAGGAACGTGATTTTCGCGAAGGAAATCGTGCTTGCCTGCGGGACACGGTCACGGCAACCGGTATCGTTTGCGTGTGATGGAGTGCGCGTCTTGGTTGCAGAGTCCCTGCTGAATCTCGACGCCCTCCCACAAACATCGATCGTGATTGGTGCGGGTTCTACCGGAGTGATGACAGCGTCTCTGCTGGCGGATTTAGGGGTGGAAACGACGCTGGTGGATGAGCGAGCCAGCCTGTTGGATCTGTTCGGTCGATTCGATCAGTTACTCACAAAAAACCGTGCAGAAAAGATGACGTTTCGTTTTGGGGAAGAGGCGATTGGGGCCGAGTTAGGGATTCACCATGATTCGTTGCCCTCGGTTCGACTGTCGACTGGCCGACTGCTCTTTGCAGATGTGATTCTGGTGTGCGTAGGACGCGAGGGTAATACAGATCAGATGCAATTGGATGCAGTTGGGGTCGGTGTGGACGAACATGGACGGCTCTGGTGCGATGGCCAGGGAAAAACCTGGTGTTCACAAATCACGGCGGTGGGTGACCTGATTGGGTTCAAGCCCGATCGGCTTCACGATTCAATGTTTCGTCAGGAAATGCGAGCGGGAAGGTCGGTTCCAGTACACGTCAAGGGGGCGACGGGTGTTTAATCGCGGTCCGTGCTACGTAAAAAACCGACCGCTTATTTTCCCGTTACCTTGCGATTTCCGCTAAACGCATTCAGATTGCGATTTGCAGCGGGAGCAGCGGTTGACCCACTGATTGTGAGGCCACTGCTCGCGGCGGATTCGTGCAAATCGTCATGGAGCGAACGCAATTCTTCATACGACCAATTTTCAATCGCACCATAAGCACTCGCGGGATTGTGATGATTGGGGCCGCGAAGATGATTGAGCAAAGTCTCTTTCGAGGGATTCGGATCACCTTCAATCGACCAATGATTCCCGCGTAGACGATAATTCCCATGAGCTTCAACGCGTGCGATTTCTGGAATCATCGGGGTCGGACGTTCATTGACCCCCTTGAGCAACCAACCAAAGGTCCACGTATCGAGCGGTGTGGTACAACCAGTGTGGAAAGAACGAATCACTTCCCGATCGAGCAGACACGCGACTGCGGGGTATTCCGGAGGTTTTAGCACGTCAATCCATTCCGGGACATCAGCCCGATCAACAATTTGAATATGGCCTTCTGGCGTTTTACCAATCTTCCAGCTAACCGCTCGCAATTGATCGAAAACCCCACCCGAGACTTGAAGTCGTGCCATTTCCCGCTGAGACCGCTCGTCATCGCTCATTAAAATCAACAAGAGCCGCGGACGATGTGATGGATTGGTGGGCTTTGCCCGCAGAGAATCTGCGGAATTCTTCACCGTCGGCTTAACTTCGTTCGGGATGGCCTCCGTCATGAATGGTTGTTCGGCGGCCGCCGTCGTGAATCCCCCGACAATCAGACCGAATAAGACCGCAGAAAAAAAGTGCCAGTCACCCAACATGAAAGATTACCTCGTAACACGACGACAAATTCCCGATCAGGATCTGACGGTCGATTTGTATGGATAGCCAAACGAGCCCAATCCGGGACTCATTCTGCAGTACAGACTGGCGTTTCTGGTCCACGTAGCAGGGGTCGAGGCGAACCCCATGCGACGATCTTCGGCAGAAACTGCGCTCCTGAAAAGCATCGGCCAGAGCCGGACTGTTCCTTTGATCCGAATTTGAGAAAAGTGAGCTGATTGAAAAACGGCTTACTTCGCCAGGTGTTCTTGACGGGCTGAGCTCGAGATTGACTCGCGTTTTGGGCAAGGAATTTGAGTCTCGATTTGAGGATCTCATACAAAGTTCCAGCGGCCGCCGAAAAACGATTCGTAAAACCTGTTTGACCGGCAACAAGCAGGTCGATTAAAATCCATGGCTGCCGATGCATGGTTTGTCCGCTAAGCTTTCCCGCCCAATTTCAAAGGCCTTGCGATGTTCCGACTGGATCTTGGCACCACCCACCCGTATTGCGATGGTATGACACGACGCAGTTTCGTGCAGTTGGGAATTGCGGGAATGGCTTCGGTCGGATTGCCCGAAGTTCTCAGGGCCAAAGAGGCCTCTATCGCAGCGGGGCACCCGAGTAAAAAAACCAGTGTGATTTTACTTTGGCTGGATGGCGGCCCAAGCCACTTGGACCTGTACGACTTGAAGCCGCAGGCACCTGCAGAGTACCGCGGAATCTGGAATCCAATCCGAACCAATGTCGAGGGAATCGAAATTGGTGAACTGTTTCCTCTGCAGGCCAAATGTGCCGACAAATTTTCGATTGTTCGATCGCTGCATCACGGAACGGGCGATCACTTTACCGCCGGTCATTTCATGCTGACCGGGCGCGGGGGGGTCAGTGGAGCGGATACCCAAGGAAAATCCCCGTTTATTGGCTCAATTGCCACCAAGCTAACTGGGCCGCGACAGGCAGGAATGCCCCCTTATGTTGCGGTTCCGTATGGGATGAGCATCGGCTTGCGGCCGGGATATTTTGGCGCCAATTATGTGGGAGCTTCTCATAATCCGTTTGAAACCGATGGCGACCCGAATACGGCGGGATTTAAAGTCCAGAATATGCAAATGCCTGCGGGGATGTCCGTCGAAAGACTTGATGATCGCGCGGGATTAGCGAGACATATTGACCGGATGAGACGCGATGTTGAAACCCGCGGAATGCTGGATTCGATGGACCGATTTGATCGACAAGCGTTGGAATTGGTGACCGGCCAAGCTGCTCGAACGGCCTTTGATATCGGATTGGAAGACCCTCGAATCCGTGACCGCTATGGCCGGCATAGTTGGGGTCAAAGCACCCTGTTGGCACGCCGACTCGTCGAAGCGGGAACAACGTTTGTGACGGTTCATTTTGGTGGCTGGGACCACCATTGGGACTTAAAATCGGGAATGGAGCGATATCTTCCGATTGTTGACACAGCGGTTTCCGCACTTTTCGAAGATTTGTCTCAGCGTGGCCTGCTGGACGATGTGTTGGTGGTTTTGTGTGGCGAGTTTAGCCGAACCCCTCGCATGAATAATGGGGGAAATGGTGGCCCACCTTTGAGCATGGGTACGCCAGGGCGGGATCACTGGGGAAATGCGATGTTCTGCCTGATGGGTGGCGGAGGAGTGCAGGGGGGGCGAATTGTTGGTTCCACAAATCGGCTTGGGGAGGTTCCTCAGGACCGCCCGGTCACTCCGGCTGACATCCATCACACTCTGTTCCACGTTCTGGGTGTTGATCCAAACGTGAATTTTCTGAATCATAGCGGACGGCCAACGTCCGCCTTGGAACCTGGTGCTGTGATTCAGGAATTACTTTGAGTTAAAAGGCCAGAATCGCCGATGGGCCTGCCTTACAACCAATTTCTCTCAGTGAACCAGATGATCCGACGATCCACTTGCTTGACCCATATTTCCACTTCGCGTACCATCTGGCTCTTTACAGGGTTAGACAGATTCGGTCGCCGTGTGGTGTATCCGATGTTTTTCCTTCATCCACAGAGTTTTGATCGGTTGGGAACAACTCAACATGGCCGCCCCAAAGCGTCGTCAGTCCAAAGGTCGTTCACGTCGTCGCCGAAGTCACGACGCGTTAACTCCTGTACAACTTCACAACTGTCCGAAATGCCAGACCAAGATCCCTTCTCATGTCGTTTGTCCAACATGTGGTGATTACATGGGGCGGACACTCGTCGAAATCGAGGAATAGTCCTCTATGCGGATTGCACTGGACGCCATGGGTGGTGACTTCGGTCCGCAGCCCAATATTGACGGAGCAATCGCTGCCCTCAACGAGGATTCTGGCCTTCATGTAACACTTGTCGGCGACGTAGCATTGGTCGAGCCGCTTTTGATGCAGGCGAGTTATCCGGCTGATCGCTTAAAACTTTACCCGGCCGAGGGTTGGGTCGAGATGAGTGAAAAGCCTGTCGAGGCGCTTCGAAAAAAGCCGAACTGTTCGATTATTGTTTGCTGGCAGTTGATGGCATCGAAAGCAGTGGACGCGGTTGTCAGTGCTGGGCATACCGGTGCTGTGGTCGCCTCCGGTTTGCGTACTCGCCTCTTCTTGAAGGGTGTCAAGCGGCCCGGGATTGCTGTGGCGTTGCCCACAATCAAGGGAAAAACCGTCTTGATGGACGTGGGTGCGAATCCCGGTGCGCGTCCCGAGCATCTTGTTCAATATGGAACAATGGGCTCGATTTACGCGAGAGAAATGCTGGGGATTGAGCATCCCACGGTTGGCTTGATGAATATCGGTAGCGAGGATGGCAAAGGGACCGATGACGTTCGGGATTCGCTTGCCCTCTTTGAAAAGAGCCCTTTTCGAGATCGTTTTATCGGCAATGTGGAAGGTCGGGATCTTTATTCAGGGACCGCCGACGTTGTCATCTGCGAAGGATTTGTCGGAAATGTGC
>JBIKZJ010000475.1:0-4793 GCA_044354755.1 Schlesneria sp.
GGATGGCATTTTTTAGTTGGTTCTGAACAGTCAATCGTCTCGTTAGCAAATTCGGTAGGCTTTACGTATCGATATCTCCCAGAGAGAAAAGAATACATCCACGCTGCCGTCTGTGCCAGCGTGACTTCTGACGGAAGGTTATCTCGTTACCTCTACGGAGTTGCGTTTCCTCCCCAGACCCTGCGGTTGGCGCTCGTTGAAGCAAGTTCAGGCCAGATTGGGACAACGCTCGATCAAATTCTGCTTTTTTGTTTCCACTATGACGCTGCTTCCGGACGGTACGCACCAGCTGCTCGACGGTTGATGACAGTTGCAGGAGCAGCGATGACTCTCGTGCTGGGAACGTTTTTGGTCGGACAGTTCGCGAGGGAACGCCGTCACAAACAGCAGATAGCATCGCGAATTGTGCTGGAAGCGGTTGATCTGTGCGGTAATCTGATGATGTCACGATCGAAACAAATCAGCGTTTGATTGGTTGTGTTGATACTGTGCGTGAAGCTGAAACTGTGCATCACAGAGCGAATGAATGGCTTGAGGGTGTTGATCATGGATCCGAAAATCATGAGCGTGGTGTCTGAGGCGGACGGAGGTTCGTTTTGGTTTCCGACTGCGGGAACACAGATCGCGAAAGAGGTCGATGGTCTCTTTTACTTTATCTTGACACTCTCGACGTTTTTCTTTGTTCTGATTGTCGGGTTGATGCTTGTTTTTGTGGTCATCTATCGGCGCCGTCCGGGCTATGCGCGAAAATTTGCACCCGACCATAACAGTACGCTCGAGTTGGTTTGGTCTGTGATCCCTGCGATTCTGCTGGTACTTATTTTCTTTCAAGGTTTCACCGGTTTTCTTGATATGCGGACGCCGCCAGCGGAAACATACGAAATCAAGGTCGTTGCCAAGAAGTGGTCATGGGCGTTCCAGTATCCGAATGGCTACATTGAAGGGGAGTTGCATGTTCCTGTCGACCGAGCTGTCAAGCTGACCATGACGTCGGATGATGTGATTCATAGTCTTTATATTCCATCGTTTCGCATCAAAATGGATCTTGTCCCTGGTCGCTACAGTTCAATGTGGTTTCAGGCCAATCAGGTGGGAGACTTCCCTTTGTTATGCGCTGAATACTGCGGAACAAAGCATTCTGACATGCTGTCGAAAGTGATCGTACACCCCTCGGGAGAATTTGAAAAATGGCTGGAGCAGGCATCAAATTTGATGGCGACTCTACCACCTGCCGAAGCTGGTAAACTGCTTTACAATCGCCGCGGTTGTGCTCAGTGCCACTCGATTGATGCGACCGCACGCACGGGCCCCTCGTTTTCAGGGACATATGGAACGTCTCAGCCACTCGCTGATGGGACGACGGTTCTGATCGACGAGAATTATCTTCGCGAATCGATTATTGAGCCGATGGCGAAGGTGCGGGCTGGGTATCGACCAGTCATGCCGTCCTATAAGGGGCAGCTCAAAGACTTGGAAATCGACGCCATCATTGAATTTGTCAAGAGTCTGAAGTGAAAAAAGGGTGAAGTCATGTCGGTTTTGCAGATGGAAACAGAGTCTATAGCAGTTAACGAACGACCTTCGGTAGAGAACTACTTGAATTGTTCGCACGGCTTCTGGTCATGGGCTGCCACGCGGGATCATAAACGAATTGCAATCATGTACCTTATCTCTGTACTGGGTGCATTCTTGTTGGGTGGGATCTTTGCCATTTTGATACGAATGGAATTGTGGACGCCACAGCGCACGATCATGGATCACGATACCTACAATCACACGTTCACATTGCACGGTGCGGTGATGACGTTTCTTTTCATCATTCCCAGCATTCCTGCTGCCTTGGGTAATTTTGTTTTGCCTGTGATGCTCGGCGCGAAGGATGTCGCATTCCCCAAGATGAATTTGGCGAGCTACTATTTGTGGGTGGGCGGCGCTCTGTTTCTACTGGCGGCGATCGTCTTGGGGGGGCTCGATACCGGGTGGACGTTTTACACGCCGTATAGCACCACCACGAATTCCAGCGTGATCACGGCCAGTATCGGCGTCTTTATTCTCGGCTTCAGCTCCATTTTTACCGGCCTCAATTTCATCGTGACCATGCACACAATGCGTCCGGTTTGGATGACGTGGTTTCGCATGCCACTTTTTCTCTGGTCTCTGTACGCGACGTCGATCATTCAGGTACTCGCGACTCCTGTGCTGGGGATTACCTTGTCGCTGTTGATTGCAGAGCGGGCACTGGGGATTGGAATTTTTGATCCGAAACTCGGAGGAGATCCGGTTCTCTTCCAGCATTTCTTCTGGTTCTATTCGCATCCGGCGGTCTACATTATGATTTTGCCAGCCATGGGAATCATCAGTGAAATCATTTCGGTGTTCAGTCGAAAACCGATCTTCGGCTACCGATTCGTTGCCTATAGCAGTATCGCGATCGCGCTGCTGGGTTTTTTGGTCTGGGGGCATCACATGTTCACCAGCGGTCAATCTCGCATCTCTGCGATTGTTTTCAGTGCGTTGACGTTTAGTGTGTCGATTCCGTCAGGAATCAAGGTTTTTAATTGGCTGGCGACCATGTATCGAGGGTCGATCATTTTAACGACGCCCATGTGTTACGCGCTGAGTTTTATTTTTCTGTTCACGATTGGCGGATTGACAGGGTTGTTCCTCGGAGCATTGGCAACAGATATTCATTTGCACGACACCTATTTCGTTGTGGCTCATTTCCATTACGTGATGATGGGAGGGACACTCGTATCGTTTATTGCGGGTCTCTTCTATTGGTGGCCCAAGATGACGGGGCGAATGTACAGCGAGTTTTGGGGACGGTTGGGTTGTTTTGGCGTATTTTCGGCTTTCAACCTGACGTTCTTTCCCCAGTTCATTCTAGGAGCCCGCGGAATGCCGCGACGCTACTACAACTATCCGCCAGAATTTCAATTGTACCATCAGATTTCAACCGTCGGTGCTTTCCTGTTGGGTGCCTCGCTGTGTGTCGCGGCGTTGACACTGATTCATTCGCTTTTTCGCGGTCGAAAAGCGCCAGCCAATCCATGGGGTGCGGCCTCCCTGGAATGGCAGACTAGTTCGCCCCCACCCCTGCACAATTTTGAAACCGACCCCGGTGCGGGTGATCCCTATGATCTTGATTCACAAATTTACGATCCGGATCTGAGCGGTTACCGTTTCCGCGTTGAATCGGAGCGATTGCATTAGACTCACGATTCGGCGATTTCGTATTCACCGAAATCATGAGCGACCTTACAAGTCAATGAGCGACCCCGAAAGCTTTACATCAAAATTTCAGATTATTATCCCATATTGGCGTCAGCGGAGTGCCACAGAGGAATCTTCAAACATGCCAAACCAAACCGCTGCGGGTGTTGTCGGTGCGCACCGACTCGAGAACCACGAGCACTCACATTCTCGCTTTCTGGCACATCATTTCCAGTCGAGCGAACAGCAATTTGACTCGGGGAAGCTGGGAATGTGGCTGTTCCTGATCACGGAGGTGATGTTTTTCAGTGGGTTGTTCTGTGCGTATGCCGTTTATCGGTCAACTCACCCCGAAATTTTCATTTATGCGCATCAGTTTTTAGACGCAAACCTGGGGGCGACCAACACGATCGTGCTACTGTGTAGTAGTCTCACGATGGCTTTGGCTGTGCGATCCGCCCAGACAAGCGAACAGAAACTGCTGGTGGTTTATCTCACTCTCACACTGATTTTTGCTGCTGTGTTTCTCTCGATCAAGTATGTTGAATATTCCCATAAGTGGCACGCAGGTTTGTTGTGGGCGGGTGACTTTCATCCGGTTGCCAGCCACGAACATGCTCATGATGGGGCTGGGCAAGGTGCAGGCAAGACGATGGTGATGCCGCGCGATGTGGGTGTTTTTTTTAGTATTTACTATGCCCTGACAGGGCTGCACGGAATCCACATTCTCGGCGGAATGGGGGCAATTACCTGGATCCTGATCAGGGCCGTGCGTGGTGATTTCACTGCAGAGTACTACGCCCCCGTGGACTTCGTGGGACTGTACTGGCACCTTGTTGACCTGATTTGGATTTTTCTTTTTCCGTTGCTTTATCTCATTCATTGAGCCAAGGTTAATTGTCGAATCAAGTCCCCGCATTGAGGCTTTGACGAGGAGTTTGAATCTGATTATGCATGAGTCTACCGTCGCCCCGAATACCGCTCATGCGCATCATGAGCATATCCCTTCGATCAGGTCTCTTGTGGCAACTTTTGCAATTTTAGTTGTATTGACCGTAGTGACGCTTTACGGTTCAACACTTTCTCTCGGATCCGCCGAGATTTGGTTCTCGATGGGAGTCGCTTCCGTCAAAGCCGCGCTCGTTGCGATCTATTTCATGCACCTCAAGCATGACAAGCCGTTCAATGTACTGATTGTTGTTTTTTCGCTGGCATTTGCTGCGATTTTCATTGGTTTGACGATGATCGATGCTAACGCTTACCAGACGGAGATTAATACCTATATTGAATCGGAGCTGAAATAAGGAGTGAGGAGCGAAAACCTGTTGCGTTTCTTTCGAATGCTTGGCAAAGAGCTACCGGATCACGAAACGGTGAGGTGAAACGGGCCAAACTTTACTAGCTCATCACCAAGAGCGGCTTCTCTCATCTGCTGCGAGAGGACGCTCTGAGGTTGGAAATGTACAACACGTTGTTTGGCGACGAATTTTCTTGATCCTTGGTGCAATGGAAGCATGTCTTGCTGGCACGGGCCAACGAGGAAATTGGTTCGTAGCCGAACTTGCTACTCGTCCTCGCCG
>JBIKZJ010000106.1:0-15763 GCA_044354755.1 Schlesneria sp.
GAGATGCCGTTGATCGGATCGATTCCACGTGTCCGGATTATCTGCGGAATGCTGCGGGAAAAGTCTGGGACGAATGCGTCGATGCCGGTCGTCAGTATGGTTACCGCAACGCTCAGGCCACCGTGCTGGCTCCTACCGG
This sequence comes from Schlesneria sp., assembly GCA_044354755.1. Taxonomy (GTDB): domain Bacteria; phylum Planctomycetota; class Planctomycetia; order Planctomycetales; family Planctomycetaceae; genus Schlesneria. Next base: position 140 of record JBIKZJ010000106.1, read on the forward strand.
AACCATTGCCTTCATGATGGACTGTGATACGACTGGGATTGAACCCGATATTGCTTTGGTTAAGTACAAGCAATTGGCGGGTGGTGGCATGATGAAGATCGTCAACCGGACGGTTCCACTGGCTCTGAAGACACTGGGCTATGAAGTCGCCGAGATCGACCGGATCATCAAGCACATTGAAGAGACGGAAACGATCGAGGGTGCTGCCGACCTGAAGTCCGATCATCTCGCAGTCTTCGACTGTGCATTCAAGGCGATGAATGGAACTCGCACGATCCAGTGGAAGGCTCACGTCAAGATGATGGCGGCAGCCCAGCCATTCCTGTCGGGTGCCATTTCCAAGACGGTCAATATGCCTGCGGACAGTACGGTTGATGATATTGAAAAGGCCTATTTCGAAGGGTGGAGACTCGGACTGAAGGCTTTGGCGATTTACCGTGATGGTTCCAAGCAAAGCCAACCGTTGTCGACCACCAAGGAAGGGGATCGCAAGAAGGGTGGTACGAGTGACGATCGACCCGCTCGTCGTCGACTTCCAGCCACGCGTCATTCGCTGACTCACAAGTTCAGTGTTGGCGGCCACGAAGGATATATCACCGTCGGCCTGTTTGAAGATGGTACGCCGGGCGAGCTCTTCATCAGTATGGCAAAGGAAGGGAGTACGATCGGGGGACTGATGGATGTCATCGGTACCGAGACCTCGATGGGTCTGCAGTATGGTGTCCCCCTGGAAGTTCTGGTCGAAAAATTTTCGCACTCGCGATTTGAACCGAGTGGCTGGACACCCAACCCAGAGATTCCCAATGCCAAAAGCATCGTGGACTATATTTTCCGCTGGCTGGGGATTCAGTTCCTGCCCGGCTTCCGTGAAGCAAACGTCCCGAAACGTCCCGAGACCACTTTGATCGGAGACAGTCAGGACGATGAGGAAAGTCAGCGTTCGGCCGAAGTCGCTTCAAATAAGGCTTTGCCTGCGACTTCGGCCACCCCTGCCACCTCAGTGCTCGTTAACGGCAAGAACGGGACTCATGCGACCAATGGTCAAAGCCTGAATGGGGCGACGACGGGTCGACAGGGAACCAATGGCCATTCGGTCAGCGGTCATAGCTCGAATGGGCATTCCAGCGTCAAGCCACCACTTGTGATGGCTCAACGGGCACCCGCTTCGAGCAAGACACTGCAGTCGTCGGCTGCCGGGGTGGAACCAACCGCAAATCGCAATCAGCAATTTGCCAAGTTCCAATCCGATGCCCCCAGCTGCAGCAATTGTGGAGCAATTACCGTCCGAAATGGGAACTGCTATCTCTGTCATAACTGTGGCACCAGCCACGGATGCAGTTGAATGAATCTGGGTTACTGGATGTCTCTTCCGTACGGCAGGGACATCCAGTATTCGTTTGCAGAAAACGACCCGAGTTCACGCAATCCAGCACACGATAAAGACCGACCGCGCCCTCGGCTGATGGAACGGTACATGACGCGGTGATCGGGGCGCCCCGGTTCAACGGAATTTGAACCGGGGCGTTTTCCTTTTTGTGCTTCTGCGATTACGCATCATGTCACAACGCTGTCACGGAAGAATTCGAAGTCCAGTCGGATTATCAGAAACGTTCGCGCGGACCATCCTTCCGAGCGGCTCGAAAAATACTTCTTCAGAGAATGGGACTGCACCTCCTGGGAGATGGATGCTCCAACGAAACTCTTCTCCGTCAACATGCATGACGATTTCCGCATCGCAGATAGCGATGTCGCACGCTTCCCTTAAAATGAGCTCATTCGGTCCAATGCTGGAAAGACTGAACGTCGCTCCTCCCGCGCGCAACTCCATGCGTACTTCAGCAGAAAACTGACCGTGTTCTGGTATTGGTGCATCTCGCATGTCGAATCTTCCCTTTTCTGCTTGTGACCGTGTGGAGCTCTATGCAAAAAACAAGAACATGACAATCGACAAGCTCATTCGAGACTCGTGGAGTGTTTCTCATGGACGTTCACCCAAAAAACGTCGTCTGTCGCTAATTCATTCTGGCAGAATCCTCGTCAACTCCCAACTGCTTTCAAGTCGGCAAAACGATTTTCAAACGGACCCACTGACCCGAATTTCTAGCACAATTGTGGCCTGTCTACTTCGGCGCGCGTCGTGTTCGCACGCGATTTCCCACGGGAATCCCCCTGTTTTCGGAAATCTCGTAAAAGAAAGCCGAATCGCGGCTGAGTTCGTATTGACGAGATTTCCCGGCTGTGCAAAATGCGGAAGTCTTCCCGTCCGCCATGGAATCGCCTGATGGAATCAGGTCCTGTTGGCGGATGCGACAACAACTCAAATGAATTTTGTCCGTTCGGCCACGCAAAGGAGTGCATCAGCCGTGAAGAAAGTCATCGTTTCGGCATCCGTTATCGCCCTGTTGGCTGGCGTTCTCGCTCTGACGGGGAACGCTTGGAGTCAGCAAGGCAAAGAAAAGGAACCGGTTGCTGCTGCGACCGCGACCAACATTCCACATAAAGTGGGCCTGATTGACATGGCGTTTGTCTTCAAGAACTACAAAAAGTTCGAGACTTTGCGAGAAGACCTGAAGGTCGAAATTACGCAAAGCGAAGATCAAGCCAAAGACATGCAGAAGGAAATTGTCGAACTTCAACAGAAGTTGAAGGAACTGAAGGAAGGTGGTGCCGAGTACACCAAGCTCGAACAGCTGGCTGTGAAAAAGGCTGCCGAGTTTGAAAACTTCCGCCGACAGATGTCGCGTGAATTCCTCAAGAAGGAATCACAGATTTATCTGCAGGTGTACAACGAAGTCTCGCGCATGGTCGAAAAGTACGCCACGCACTTCAACTACACGTTGATCATTCGCTTTAATCGCGAAGACCTCGACACCGAGAATCCTCAGGCACTCTTGCAGGGGATGAACCGTCAGGTCGTCTACTACCGCGCTAACGAAGACATCACGACCCCAGTGCTTGAGAGCCTCAACAAGCGACTCAATCCTGAGGCCGCCCCATCCAAGGGACCTGCCCGAACCTCGGCAGAAAAAGAAAACTCACGAGCGAATCCGAAGAACTGATCCATGTTCGACGGACAATGAACTCCGCCGACCCTGGACCACCGCCAGGGTCGGTTTCCGTTCTGACCGCTTCCATTCACGGTCGACCACGTCCGACTCGATACGGCTTTGCCGACGCGCAAGCCCCCCCATCGGATACGGCATATCGCAGGGTGAGTTCTATGCATTCCAGACTTCAACGTACGCTGATTCGCCCAGCAAGTTACTCGGGTTTCGGGTTTCTGACGGGGGCGAACATCAACGTGCATTTTCATCCCGCTGCCGACAATTACGGGATCCGTTTTCAACGTGTCGATTTACTGGGGACCGAACCGATCCCGGCCCGGTTGGAATTCGTCCTTCCCCGTCAACGGCGAACGGCCATTTCTAATGGTTCCGCCACAGTGGAATTGATCGAGCATGTGATGGCTGCACTCGCGGGTTTGCAAATCGACAACTGTTTGGTCTGTCTGGATGGGCCCGAATTACCGGGTGCTGATGGATCGTGTCTGCCGTTTGTCCAGGTCCTGCAGGATGCCGGGATTGTGACGCAGTCTACCCGCCGCGAAACGCTCGTCCTTCGCACCGATGCGAGAACCAAGTCGGGGGGCGACGATGCCGAGATTTCCGCAGGTCCCGTCTTCCGCCGGACGCTGGTAATCAGCTACGAACTGGACTACGGCCCCCGATCTCCCATCAAGCCCCAATTGTTAACCTTTGAATTTGCTCCAGAGACCTTCGTGGCCGATATTGCTTATGCCCGGACCTTCATTCTGCAAAGCGAAGTCGCCGCACTTCAGTCGCAGGGTTATGGGTCACGGGTGACCGAGAAAGATTTGTTGATCTTCGGCCCGGACGGGGTGCTGGGTAATCAGTTACGAGCTGCTGACGAATGCGTCCGGCACAAGATCCTCGATTGTATCGGCGATTTTGCGTTGCTCGGATGCGACGTGCATGGGCACTTTCGAGCGTATCGGTCGGGACACAATTTGAACCACGAGATCTGCCGAAAGGTCCAGGCCTCACAAGTCGTACCCCAGCTCGTTCGACGAGCCGCATGAACACCAAGAACTCCGTTGGCACTGACAGCAGATGCCATTGGGTGTCCCCAAACATGACCTTTGAATTTTCAATAATGTTTCATATCGAGCGACTTCGTGAAGGACGACACCATGACAAGAACGATTTCCCCTTTGTCGCAAGTGGATCCTCAGGCGCAGATCGGTGAAGATGTCGAAATTGGCCCCTTCTGCGTGGTTGGCCCGCATGTCACGATCGGCAACGGTTGCAAACTCGACAGCCATGTGGCACTTGTCGGCCACACGACGATTGGACAGCGCAATCGCTTTTTTCCCGGATCGGTGATTGGGGGGGAACCTCAGGACATTGGTTACACGGGTTCTGCCACCAAGGTAGAAATCGGTAACGACAATCTGTTTCGTGAAGGGGTCACGGTTAATCGTGGCGCCGACAAGGAAGATGGTATCACCCGGATCGGTGACCGCAATTTCCTGATGGCCAACGCGCACGTTGCCCACAACTGTCATGTTTTCAATAATGTGATCCTCTGTAATGGGAGTCTGCTCGGGGGGCATGTGCATGTGCAGGACTATGCCATCGTCTCGGGAAACTCGGTCGTCCATCACTTTGCGACCCTGGGAACCGGCTGCTTTATCAGTGGTGGTTGTCGAGCTCCGCAGGATATCCCTCCGTATATGCTGGCCGCCGGCAGCGATAATCCCGAGATCATTACCGTGAATGTGGTCGGGATGCGCCGACGGGGAATCTCAGAAAACGCCATCAGCCTCGTCCGCCAAGCCTTCAAGCTGATGTTTCGCGAACATATCAAGCTGCACGAGGTCCGCCAGCGGTTGGTCGATCAGACCGAGGGGTCATTGCCGCTGGAGCTGATGACGCTGTTGAATTTTTGTGAAGCCTCGTCCCTGGGGAAAAACGGACGGGCACGAGAGGCCCTGCGAAATACACCCGCTGCCAGCGTCGAGCAAAAAGCGGCTTAAGTCACAGAACACAATCCGGGAAAAAAATCGGGACACTCAAGTTTTTCTCGACTCGCCCTGTAATCGAACGTCAGATCGAATTTCTGTCGCTGACAGCGATCGTTCGATCGAGACCAAAGTGGAATCCGGCTGCGGACTTCACCAGAAAATGAATACTGCGAATAAATACTGTGCCTGACGACAAGGTTGACACAATGAAACGATTACGCGTGGCGGTAGTGGGTGTCGGTGCTCTGGGTCGACATCATGCCCGAATCCTGAGTGAGATGGAGGGTGTCGAGTTGGTGGCTGTGGCAGACAGTCAGGAACAACGGGGTCAAGAAGTCGCGACCCGACATCAGACACGCTGGGTTGCTGACTACCGTGATTTACTGAGCGAACGTGCGGTGGATGCCGTTTCGGTCGTGGTCCCGACGGTGGCTCATCGTCAAGTGGCGGGTGCATTTCTGGAATGCGGAATTCCGGTGCTGGTCGAAAAGCCGCTGGCCGGAAACGTAACCGAAGCCCGCGAGCTCGTTGCACTCGCTTCCCGACACCATGCTTTGCTGCAGGTGGGGCATATTGAACAATTTAATCCTGCGTTCCAGGCGGCAAAAAAAGCGATCGTCGCACCAAAATATCTCCGCTGCGAGCGGACAAGTACCTACACGTTTCGCTCAACCGACATTGGGGTCGTGTTAGACCTGATGATTCACGATATCGATCTGGTGCTGTCGCTGGTGAAAAGCCCGCTACGCCGCTGTGAAGCCTTTGGGATCGGCGTCATGGGCCAGAATGAGGATGCCACACAGGCGCGACTCTATTTTGAGAATGGCTGTATCGCGGATCTTACCGCCAGTCGAATCAGTCCCGTTGCCTCTCGTTCGCTGACCGCCTGGTCCGCTGCAGGCTGCGTGACGGTCGACCTGCATCAGCGTACGGTACAACGTTTTGCCCCAAGTGAAACGTTGTTCCAGGGGACATCCCCCTTGGAACAGGCTGCACAGCCCGGTGCGGATCTGGAGGCCCTGAAGAAAGAGGTTTTCGGTCGGTTTATCCACAACGAAACGCTCGCTGTCGAGCAAAACGGTGCCGATGCCCTGACGCAAGAATTGCGGGAATTCACGCACTGCGTGGTTTCAGGCCAATCGCCCCACGTGAATGGGGCGCAGGCGCTGGAAGCGATGATCGTGGCGGGAAAAGTTTTGGAACAAGTTGCCAGTCACCAGTGGGATGGGAATCCCCACGGTCCCATCGGGGCCTATCCCTTTGTGACGACTCGGCTGCGCAAAGCGGCTTGATGCGGCGACGACGAGTCTGTTGGGACGAGTCGTTTCTTGGCCATGGCCCGTTAAAACCAGGCGCGCTTATCGACCTGAGTTGCCGGGGGTTCGCCACGAACGAAACGGCGGATGTTTTCGAGCAACGTTTCCCGATGGCGTTCTGCAATCCGCAGTGATGCTGCTGCCACATGCGGTGTGATGATGACATTGGGCATCTGCCACAGCGGATGATCGGCTGGCAGAGGTTCGGGGTCACACACATCCAATCCCGCGCCACCCAGTTCGTGATGGCGAAGCGCCTCGGTCAGGTCCTGCAAGTCCACAATCCCACCGCGACCAATATTGATCAGGATTCCCGATTTTTTCATTTGCTGCAGCAGAGGTCGTCGAAACAACTGGCGGGTTTCGGGTGTCAGTGGAGCGGCAATCACGACGTAGTCAGCCTCGCGGACGAGATCGGTTAATCGGGAGGTTGGCCAGACCTCTTCGAGTACGCCGGGGACCTGACGACGAACGGGGTCGACACCGATCAGCTTCATTCCAAATGCCGCAGCCCGTCGCAAAATTTCGGCTCCAATACTGCCGACGCCAATCACTCCAAGCGAGCAATCCGATAAATGTTGATGGGCTCGATCCATCGGTAGAACCGTCCCAGGTGCATTCACAAAATCGACCACATAGGACTGATCACCGACCGGGGACCAGCGTCCTTGCGATTGCTGCCTGAGATAGACGTGCAGGTTGCGGGCAAAGCAAAGCACAAATCCCATCACATGGTCCGCCACAACATCGGAAAACAAACCACGCATGTTACTCAGCACGCAGGGATGCTCGATCAGTTCTGGAAAGAGATAGTGTTCGAGACTAGCTGTCGGGGATTGGACCCAGCGCAGCTTGCGGGCCCGATTCAATAACTCGGGTGTCAGCTTGCCATAGAAGGCATCAGCCTCTTCAATCGCGATCAAGGCCTGTTCAAATATCGATGCGTTCACGACCTGCATCGGTTCTGCCGCCGAGCGAATCTGAAGAAAACGCTCTCCATCAAGCGGGGGAAAGAGGACCAATTTCATCATGTCGAGATCTTTGCTGAGGGGACAAGTACGAGCAGGTGACGGGTTGGCTGTGGACCCTTGCCCGCTCGATGTCAAGGATCATGGGGTCGCATTTTTCACTTTAAAAAACATCGACGTTTCGACTTGCTCTCGGGATACAATGACGGCAGAATACCGGCCCCGTGTTGGTTCCTTGGAACCTTCTGGCATCACTCGATTCATGCCCCTCATGAGGTCGCTCGATGCGAAGTTTTTTGCGTGCAGAGAACGAATGTTTAACAGTCGGTTCGGTACAAATCAATGTGCTAGAGGTCCGGCACGATTCGGTCAAGCTGGGGATTCTCGACCCTAATGCTTCTCCGAGTTATCGTGAAGAAATCCTTTACTCTCGTGCTGATGATGGTGACGACGATGCAAAATCGATCTTCGAGCCGATGGAGTTTGATGGGGTCGACCCGATTGCGATGCGGGTACACTGACCCAGTGGGCTTGCTCTTTGCGTGACCTCAAGGACACAATCCAGCGGAGGTATCTCGCACATGGTTTTTTCAGCGGTTTCCAACAACTCTCTGCTAACTCCGATACGTCGTTCTGCCGACGATCCGTACACCCCTGCACAGATTGCGGAGTTCGGCTTGCAGGCAGATCAATTGCCGCGCCATGTTGCGATCATTATGGACGGAAATGGTCGTTGGGCTCAGGCCCGTGAATTACCCCGCATCGAAGGGCATCGCCGTGGCGTTTCGAGTGTGCGTACGGTGATCGAAAACTGTTCTCGGCTGAATCTTCAGCAATTGACGCTGTACTGTTTCAGCAGTGAAAATTGGAAACGACCGCTGCTCGAACAAAAATTTCTGATGCAACTGCTCGAACAGTATTTGATTGAAGAGCGGGCAGAGATCGAGCGTCAGAATTTGCAATTTGCCGTGATCGGACGGCGTGAGGCTTTGGGTGAAAGCGTCAATCGCGAGATTGACCGGACCTACCAGACCGCCCGCGACAATACCGGCATGCGATTATGCCTGGCGATCAACTACGGTAGCCGCAGCGAAATCGTTGATGCCGTGCAGAAGATTGCCAAAAAGGTGGCGACGGCGGAACTGGATGCAGGACAAATTGATGAAGCGACGATTGAAGCGCATCTGGATACGGCAGGAATGCCCGATCCCGATCTGGTCATTCGGACAGCGGGAGAAATGCGCATCAGCAACTACTTGCTCTGGCAAATCAGTTACGCAGAATTATGGGTGACGGAAAAATGTTGGCCCGAATTTGGTCAGGTCGAACTGTTCGCAGCGCTGCGTGACTTTGCCCAGCGTCAGCGTCGATTTGGTGGTTTGTCGAACTGAGGTTCCAATGCTCATCTGGCGACTTCTGGTGTCGGCGATTTTGATTCCCTTGTTCGCAGGGGCATTCTATCTGGATATGCGGCTGGGGCCATCGGCCCCGATCTTGCTGGCGATCATTCTGATGCTAGCCTTATGTGGCGCCCGCGAGATGGTCGATTTGCTTTGGACTCGATCGTTTACACCGAATAAAGTGATCGTTTCGGCCTGTTGTGTGCTGGTGGCGGCTGCCGCCTGGTGGGGACGTTTTGGCAACATGCCAATTCAGATTCCCTCGGGTGACAACACACTTGCTCAAGTGATGCTGGCGTATGCCATGACGATTCTGGTGCTGTTTCTGCTGGCGACCTATCGGTATCGAGAGCCGGGGGCAAGCATGGAAACACTGGGGGTCGAGTTGTTAATCGTTAGCTACATCGGGGTTTTGATGGGGGTCTTCGCACAATTACGCTGGGTTGCCGGAAGCGAAGCGGGATATCTGGTGATTGGCTCGCTGCTGGTGGTTACCAAGGGAGGGGATGTCGGAGCGTATATTCTGGGTCGCCTGTTTGGCCGCCGAAAACTCGTCCCGTTACTTTCTCCTGGGAAAACCTGGGCGGGAGCGGTTGGGGCGTTGGTCGGTTCGGCAAGCAGCGCGGTTCTTTGGCTGCACTTTGCCACCCCACTCTTCAGTCCAACAGGCGAGGCTTTATGGCAGCCTCCCTGGTGGCTCGTCTCGGCCGTTTATGGTTTGATCTTGGGTGTCACCGGATTAGTCGGCGACTTGTGCGAGTCACTGATCAAGCGGGATGTGGGCAAGAAGGACTCGTCAACGCTGCTGCCGGGATTCGGTGGATTACTCGATTTGATGGATAGCGTTCTTTATGCGAGTCCCGTGGCGTATGTGCTCTGGAAAGCCCTCCCGCTGGTCACCTGGAAAGCCCTGCCACTGATGATCTGACCTTTTTCTGGTTCAACGACCAACCCAGTGTGCGGCTGCGAAATTCCCGTTTTCCGTTTTCAGAATCTTGGAATTTCTTCTCTTCGTTATTCGTGCGATTCGTTTTATTCGTGGTTCACAATCTTCGCATTTTTTGATTTGTCCTGCACACGCTGAGTCAGTTGAGAGTCAACTGACTCAGCGGTCAGATCGCAGAACCTGTGTCACAGCTGGATCAGTTCACCAGAAAATGAACGATCCGAATCGCGTGTCCCTTACTTTTCGCATCGGCTGTCTTGGCCACTTTCAGTTCCAGCAGGTGTTCTCCGGCTGTCAGTTCTGATGCCAGCATTTTTGCCCACGGCAGATGCAGCTGCGGGCTCCAGATTGTAAACAGTTCTTGCGTGTGCCAATCACCCTGGTCGATACGGTATTCAACGGTCCCCGTGTCAGGGCCCGAGGCAACAAACAGTCCGACACCGGACCCCTGAAACTTCAGTTTCAACATGGCTCCTGCCGATTCTGCCACGAGTGTGGGGACCCTGACAAATCCAGGCCGTGTCCCCGCCCCGTCGATTGGCTCCCAAGCGGGAACCAACTTCCAATCCTGATCCATCGTCAGTGACTTCGATTCCAGTAGATCCTGGGGGTTGGCAAGCCGACCCCGAAAGTAGCTGAAGGGATCCAGCGGTGCGGGAAGGGGCAGCGCGGGGACATTGACATCTGACCGAGCGGCCCCCTCATTCCAGGCCGCATCAAACAGACGTTGAACCGATTTGGCATAGAGATCATGGCCAAACGGCGATGGGTGCAGATCGCGAAAATCCTGAGCCCAGGTGAACTCGCCGGCATGAATCCGTTCGGTCACTTCCCGTGCAAGATTCAGGGACGGGATTCCATAGTGTTCGGCGACTTTTTCATGATTGGCGATGACGCTCGGGACCTCGCCCCGATTGATCTGATCAATCTTTCCGGGATCGACAAAATGGAGCAACACCACATCCAACTGAGGGTTTGCCAGTCGCGCCTGGCGGACGATCCCCTCCATTCCCCGCACCTGTTCAATCGCGGAAAAACCGTTGGTATCGTCATTCACGGCCGCTTCTTCAAAGAGCAGATCGACTGGTCCCTGGCCGAGCACATCACGCTGGTACCGGAACGCCCCCGGGGTGGAACCGAGCGAGGGGATACCCGCATTGATAAACTCGAACCGGGTTTCGGGGAATCGCCGCTTGAGCTCCTCGCAGACCTGGTCTCGCCAACCGGATGCCGCCGTGATCGAACCACCAAGAAACGCAACCCGGCCCGTTTTTTCTTGTTCAAATTTTCCGCGACACCGATTCAGTCCACCCCGCAATGCAACATAATCGTACCCGTAAGGCGTGGTGACTTCACGGACGCGGTCGGCAAATCCGGTATGAGTCAAGACAAAATTCACGATGCGTGTCGGATCTTTCAGGCTATGCGGATGGTGATTGCAGTGCGGTTTTGCAATCAGCGTCATGGGGCCACCCAGGGCTTGGTACCGCTGAAAAACCAAGCGTGAGTTTTCGTCAATCGGGACCACATCATCGGTCTCACCACAGACGTGTAGCAAGGGAATTTTTTGCTTGGCGAGCGGAGCCAGATTGTCGACCGGATTCCGCTGGTAAGCGATCGCCTCGTCATCACTGGCAAATCCATAGACCGACTTGAGTCGTTCCCAATCCCCCGGTGAACCTTTTCCGGTCCCCTTCCCCCCCGGCCAGCTTTTGAAATCGCAGACGGGAGCATCATTATAGATACAAGCCACCTGTTGCGGGTTCTTTGCCCCCCAATTGAGTGCAAACAGTCCACCCCGACTAAAGCCTTCGAGTACCACTTTGGGGGCGAGGCCAAATTCCCGGCGAACATGAATATAGAGGGCATCCATGTGCCCCATTGCGACCGGGGCACCGTACAGATTTTGCAGATCGATGTAGGCCACGTGAAAGCCGTGGGCCAAGAGCGCCAGATCGGCTTGCGGTTCATGGCCAAAGAATTCAGTTCTCCAGATCCAGGGCTTGCCCGGTGCGGGCATTTTGGGAACGATCAAAAACGCATTGTGTCCCTCGACGAGGAAATCCTGTTTTTCAAAACCTTGCCATTCCGCAGCATGCGTACCAGTCTGCAAAGCTTGAATTCCGGTGATGAAACAACTCACGAGAGCAAGGCGAACAAGTGATGAGCAATTCATCGGACATCCCAGCAAGAGGTAGAGAACTTACAGACCGGCTCAGATAGCCACGACAGCCGATCTCGGTGAAACTCTATTCGATCAAGGCCCGAGCGGCACGGTTAATCTCCGCAGTTCTCTGATCGCCGTCAAGGATCACGTATCGAACGCAGGCCCCCCATCAGGGCTCATGCCGTACAATCCTGTGGCATGGCAAGACCGTGGGCATGACAAGACCGTGGGTACGGCATGACCGTGGGTACGGCATGACCGAGGTACGGCAAGTCGGTGCCATTTTCCGAACACCTTCCCGGCGTTACCTGTCAGAACTCGTCGGGTATGATCAAACTGCTTCAAACCGTTATGATCTTGAGGCACGGGATGATCACTTCCTGTTACGATGGTCTGCAAACTGGGATCCTGAGGATACGACTCCAGGGGGGGCGGCAGATCGATCTCACTTAACTCCTTTTCTTTTCGATGGGAAATCTTGAGTTCATGAACTGGCGAAATGTGAATCTCATTTTTCGACGGGAAGTCCTTGATCAAGTTCGGGACCGGCGCACTTTGTTTATGGTGGTCGTTCTTCCTCTGCTTTTGTATCCACTGCTCGGAGTCGGTACGACACAAATGACGGCGATGTTTGCCGAACAGCCGCGAACCGTCGTGATCCTAGGGGCTGCCGACCTGCCGACGCAACCGCCTTTGCTGGAGGGAAATCGATTCGCCTCCCCTTGGTTTCGTTCACCTGCTGACAGTGACAAGCTCTCTGTGCGGACGGATGTGATTCCACCCGCCAATGCGGACGGACAAACGTCGAGTCACCCTGAAGGAGTCGACTCAACGTTATTGAATGACGCCCGAAAATTGCGTGAATCGATTGCCGAACGAAGAGGCCTGGAAGGTGAGCTCGCCCTCGCCCGAAAACAGGATGCGACCGCCGAAATCACTCGCTTGGAAAATTCGCTGGAAAGCCTCAACCAGCAACTCACATCGCAGTTCGATCAGAGCCCCTTTCAACTTTTAATCATCATTCCGCCCGAGTTTGCTCAGCAAGTTCGGCAACGAGGGGCGCAACTCGCACAGCGCGTCACCGCTGCAAGTTCTCCTCTGGAATCCTCTCGTCCCTTAATGATTCTGAACAGCGCCGAGGAAAAGTCGGTGATTGCGTATCACCGCGTCCGCGACGTGCTTCGGGCGTGGGAGCGAGCGACTTTGAAAGAGCAACTGCATCAAAGCGAGCTTCCGACCGATTTGATGACACCGATCAACGTGGCGGAACTGGATCTTGCCAAACAGGAACAGATCTCCGCGAACCTGTGGTCCCGGATGCTCCCGGCGCTGCTGGTCATCATGACACTGACGGGGGCGTTTTACCCGGCGGTGGATCTCTGTGCGGGGGAAAAAGAGCGTGGAACGATGGAAACCCTCCTCATCTGCCCGGCCAGCCGAACAGAAATTGTGCTCGGCAAATTTCTGACCGTGCTGCTGTTTAGCATGCTGACCGCGGTGCTGAACCTGCTGAGCATCGGGATGACCGGGAAATATATGGCGTCACTGGCGCTCGGGGGTGCCTCGTCCAAGTTTGGGGAATTGGCACTCCCCCCTTTTGCGTCATTACTCTGGGTGATTGTCATTCTGATTCCGCTGGCAACCTTATTCAGTGCGTTATGCCTGGCACTGGCCACGTTTGCCCGCAGCAGTAAGGAAGGTCAGTACTATTTGACCCCGCTGCTGATGGTGGCACTTGGCCTAATGATGTTTTGCCTTTCTCCCGGTGTCGAGATGCAACCCTTTTACAGCGTAATGCCTGTGATTGGCCCTGGCTTATTGCTGAAGGGAATCTTGAAGTCGACAGGGCCCGATTCTGGAATTTTGCTGTTCGCCATTCCGGTACTGACCACGTCGATCGGCTACAGCCTGCTGGCATTATGGTGGGCCATCGAACAATTCGGCAGCGAAGAAGTCCTCTTTTGCGAGTCGGAACAATGGGATCTCAGGCTTTGGATCAAGCAGCTGATTCACGAGAAAGGTCCGACCCCAACGTTTTCCGCAGCGAGTTTTTGCTTTCTGCTGATCATCCTGCTCCAGTTCGGGACGTGGAAACCTTTTCAAACAATCCTCCAAAATAGCTCGGTCGCAAATCGCGGTTTGCTGCAGATTCAACTGCTGATGTTACAACAAGTCGCGACGATTGCCTTCCCGGCCCTCGCGATGGGACTGTTGTTCACTTCCCGTTTTCGCCAGACCTTCTCGCTGCGCTGGCCCGGTTTCGTCTGTATGCTATTTGCGGTCCTCTTGGCGATCACACTGCATCCGCTGATTTTCGAATCTCTGGTAAGCCTGCAGTGGTTTTTCCCACCGGTTCCGGCGGGAATTGCGGAACTGATGAACGAGTTAAAGACAATCAATCTGGGACTCGCGATCCTGGCGATTGCGGTCACTCCAGCGATCTGTGAAGAGATTGCATTCCGGGGATTCCTGTTGTCGGGATTCGCTCGCAAAGGCCATCTCACTGCGGCCGTTTTGCTGTCGGGCTTTGCGTTCGGAGTTATTCACATGATCCCTCAGCAGGTCTTCAGCGCGATGCTGCTCGGTTTCCTGCTTGGTATCCTGTGCCTGCGAACTCGCAGCTTGCTTCCTGGAATCGCATTTCATTTTGTGCATAACTCGCTGTCGCTTCTGCATGATCGATTTGGGGATTGCATACCGGCCGCAGACCCTAGGGGCTATTTCTTTCGGTTTGAAGAGACGGCATTGCGATACCAGCCCGCAGCGCTACTGATTGCGGGGATCCTGAGCCTGGGATTGCTGTATCGTTTATTACAGCCGAATGGGAAGGCCGTCTCGCGAGACGAGATCCGCTGATCAACGTCAAGCAACGATCAATCAGGGGAGTGGGTGCACGAAAGAGGAAAAAACCGATCTTGACGGACTTGAACTCTCGTTTTACGATCCGGCGTCGAAAATTCCTCAGTGCTTCTGATCGACACTACGTGAAACGATTGTCATTCCTTCGTCCGTTGATTGCCAAGAGGCTCGACAAGTCTCTGCTCAACATGATCAACTTACGCAGGTCGGGCGGGTCAACAGGATGTGACCAACATGCTCTGCCAGCCATCAGCCTGTTCTCTCACCGTGCAGGCCCCTGCCAAGCTGAATCTTTTTCTGCGCGTGGTGCGGCGACGCAGTGATGGATTTCATGATCTCGAAACGGTCATGACGGCGGTGAACCTGTTTGACACACTGACATTCGAACCAATCGCCAATTCCGAAATTCAGCTGCGAGTGCTGATGGCAGGAACGCGAAATCGATCGTCTCGACCCGCCGCTCCGATCCCTACGGGTGCCGATAATCTGGTCATTCGCGCGGCACAACTGCTGAAGGATCATGCGGAAATCTCGGCTGGCGTCAGGATCACTCTGATCAAGCGAATCCCTTCTGCTGCGGGAATGGGTGGGGGATCCAGTGATGCGGCAGCGACCTTGGCGGGGCTGAACCGCTTCTGGCAGCTGTCGCGATCCCAGGAAGAATTAATGGATCTGGCCGCACAGCTGGGAAGCGACATTGGCTTTTTTCTCGGTGCCAGCTCGACCGCCGTCTGTCGGGGCCGGGGTGAATTGATCGAACCGCTTCGGTTTCCCGCATCTTTGTACTTTGTTGTGGCCAGACCGCATTCGGGTTTATCGACTCCA
The DNA here is from genome assembly GCA_044354755.1 of Schlesneria sp. GTDB lineage: Bacteria > Planctomycetota > Planctomycetia > Planctomycetales > Planctomycetaceae > Schlesneria. Next base: position 15,665 of record JBIKZJ010000106.1, read on the forward strand.
GCGGTCTTCAAGCAGTGTACTCCTGGGGTTTCAGCACGCGGTGTCGACGAGTTCGTTCATTCACTGAAACAACAGGGACTCGGTCATACGGTGCGATTG
>JBIKZJ010000107.1:0-15759 GCA_044354755.1 Schlesneria sp.
TTTTTGCTAACTTTTTAATCTCGCGATAAGTTGTCTGTTCGTGGGTTAGCAACTTGGTCCAGTCTCTCTCGTCCAGCAGTTCTGGTTGGTCTCGTTTCGATTTGGTTCTGGTAATGTAGTTGGGCGCATTCTTCATTTTTCTTTTGAACGCGTCAAAGATAGCGTGCGACCGTGGCCGGACCTTATCAGTCTCTTTCGGTTCAACGCTTCCGGTGGACATCGACATTTGCTCCTGCGACGAGAATTGGCGAAAAATGCGACGAAAACGGGGCCGTAACTGCGACGACTGGCAGCTAGGATTTCTGTTGTACAGTCCGGCGCCGGACTTCTTTCCAATCCCTGCTTTGGTTGAAGGAAGTCCAAATGAAATCTGTCAAATTCCACCGTGGTCTCGCCCCGTTGATCGAGGCGTTGTCTGCACCGTCGTTGATTTTGAATACGGATCGCATCGAAACCCTGCTCCGATCGTTCGAAATTGACCTGACCGAAATCAAACCTTTTGTTCGCTTTTCCGCTGATCAGTATACCAGAAATCTGGTTTACGGAAATGATCGGTTTCAAATTTTGGTCCTCTGCTGGGGGCCATTTCATGGGTCCCCGGTCCATGCACATGGAACGTCGGTCTGCGGCGTCAAAGTGATTGCGGGGGCCGCCACAGAGTCCTGTTATCACACCCTCACCGATCCCCATCCGTATACCACTCGGATTCTGGCCCCGAATGATGTCACGGTCGGTGAGGGACCGGATGTCCACAAGGTGACCAACAATTCGATGGAGTCGCTGATCACGTTGCATGTTTATTCCCCTCCGCTGGTGATGATCACTTAAAGGTCGGCTGCCGTTGGTCACCATCGGTTTTGAGCATCGGAACGTGTTCCCGGTAGAAATGCCGGGAACACATTTTTAACGCAAAGGGGCAAAGACGCAGGGTCGCAGGGAATACCGGGAAAGAATAGGGGATTTTGCTTTTTCCCTCTCTTCCTTGCGTCCCTGTGGCCTTGCGTCTTTGCGTTGAAATTGCCGCCTCGGATTTTTCAGCGGGGCTGGTTTACGCGCTGCTCTTCGAGCTGCGGTGAAACGGTGGCAAACGACTGGTTCCTTGAGTGACTGCTGATCTCGAACGCCTGAACGGTTGGGGCGGCATTGGTCAAACGGTGAATGACACCTCGGATTTCTCAGCGGAGCCGGTTTACTCGCTTCTCTTCGAGGCGCGGTTAAACGGGCGATTAAACGGTCGCCGAAACGGTCGGCGAAACAGACGCTTGAACGGGGGCGCTTGAACGGGGGCGGTCGCGCTTACCAACTGGTTTTTGCGACCATTTTGGAGCAGTTTTGCGACCAAAAACCCGTTTCTTCTGCGACGACCCGGCCCCAAAATGAGAACAGCTTTGGCCAAAGCGTTTCTGTCAGTTGCTGTGGTGTTTGACTTCACAAACCTGTGATAAGAAAGAAATGCGATGAAAAATTCTCTCGCTCAAAAAATGGTCCCCGCGATCGCAGATCAGACGATCCGCATTAACCGCGAGACCGCTGCAAAAATTCGTCAGACCCTCGATGGGCTGATTGGTAATCGTTCTTTCCATGTCGATGCCTGCGCTGAGATCATGGGCGACATTGGTGCCGCAGCACTCGGCCCCTTTTTGAACCGGGCTGAGCGACAAATGCTCGAAGATTTTGGTCGTGGGATCGGCGAACAGCCGTTCGTGATCCTCGAAGGGTTGCCCCAACAGGCCGATCTGCCGCCAACGCCGAGTATGTACGGCGATGATGCGGCGGTCCAATTCACCGATTCACTCCTGCTCGCAACGATGCGGCTGGCACGCCTGCAGCCCGTAGCGTACTCGTACGAAAACGACGGACGCCTGTTTCGGAATGTGTCCCCCGTGAGACAATTGCGGGCAAACTCGTCCTGGGGTTATCGCGATCCACTGGAGTGGCATATCGATAATGCGTATGCCTTCGAAAACGCCGGATTTATGGGGGACACTCAAACAGAGCCCCATGAATCGCCTGCCCCCCAGACGTTGTTTTTTGCGGGATTACGCAACCAGGATGGCCGGGGCCGTGCGGTCCCGACCGAGATCCTCAAAGCCTCGGACGTGGTTCGGAATGCGCCCCAGAAGTTGGTGCAAATCCTGCAGCAACCCCTGTTTTCCGTCAAGCCGGGCGCATCGAACCTTCGCCCGCCCATGAATCGCCCGATGCCGTTGCTCGAACGGAGTCCAACCACGGGGGAATGGCTACTGCGGTTTAACGCGAATCCCCTGTTGACCGTTGGATTCACCAAACGGGCACAAGTTGCCGTGGCCGAACTCTGTCAACTGCTCGACGATTTGGAAGAGTTGATGATTCCGGTGATGGTGTCTCCTGGTATGATCTTCGCGATCGATAATTATCGCGTTTTACATCGTAGAAAAAAATTCGAACCAGGAACAGATTGGCCAAACGCCCGCTGGCTGCGTCGTTGCTTCGGCTGTAGTCAGCGGAGACACGGTCAACAACTCGATGCCGTAAATCGACCGTTCGTCTGGAAATGAGAGGCAGTTCTAAGTTTTGAGTTTTCAGTGACCGGTGGTAACTGGTCACTGAAAACTCTGCTCTTCCCATCCACTTTCGATCCTCTCTGATTCGTTTGATTCGGTGCGTCAGGCCAAGCTTGGCGTTTCTTAACAGTTGAAGGGGACAGCGGGCGCCGAAAGAAACGTCAGGAACCTGAGAGTCTTCACGGAAAGAGGATCCGATCCGCGTTGAATCCGGCTGCCTGACGCAAGCCATGACGCAAGTTCCTATAAATTAACAGCTTTGATGTGCGCTGGGATTGCATTTTACCCGCCCCCTGTCACGGAGCCATTGCCGCATCTTCCGAAATTTTTCATTTCTCATTCATTTAATCTTCGCATTGGTTTGGGAGAGTTCGCCCACTTGAGACGCGCAACTGACCGAGGAAATGTGTGAGACCGTTCTCATTTTCGATTTGGTGAAAAAACTTGATGAACTTGTTGAAGTCCCCAACCAGGGAGGTCGTAATGATGGCTTTCGCGAATCTTCGGAAATGGAATTGTTTGCTGCTGGCCGTTGTGGTTGCACTCGTCGGACAACTTTCCGCCAATGCCCACGATGGTGATCACAGTAACGACCATAGTCACAAGCCGAAAAAAGTACAAGATGCGGCCGCTTACCGACCGACGGCCCTGCCGGACCGAATCGTCCTGACGTGGACGGCTGATCCGTCGAAATCCCAAGCCGTGACGTGGCGTACGTCAACGGAAGTCGCTGACGGGTTCGCTCAGATTGCACTCGCGACGCCCGGGCCCGAATTCGTTAAAGAAGCAAAAACCATTACCGCCAAATCGCAGGCGCTGAAAACGAATCTTTCCACGGCTCATTACCATTCGGTGGAATTTACCGGCTTGCTCCCGAAAACGAAGTACGCGTATCGCGTCGGCGACGAAGTCAACTGGAGTGAATGGTTTCACTTTACGACGGCGAGTGACCAACCAGAACCCTTTTCGTTTATTTACTTTGGCGACGCTCAGAACGATATTCGTTCTCTCTGGTCTCGAGTCATTCGGGAAGCACAAAGTGATGCTCCGAAAGCTCGATTCATGATCCACGCGGGCGATCTGGTGAACACACCGGAATCCGATGGGGAATGGGGCGAATGGTTTGGTGCCGGGCATTGGTTGAATGCCATGATCCCCAACGTTCCCGTTGTCGGTAATCATGAAATGGCAAAACAGAAAGAGGGCCCTTCCAAGCTGACCCATCATTGGCGACCCCAATTCGCACTTCCCGAGCACGGTCCCCGGGGGCTGGAAGAGAGTTGTTATACGCTTGTTTATCACAACGTCCGTTTGGTTTGTCTGAATAGCAACGAAGAGATCGACATCCAGACGGGCTGGCTGGATAAAGTCCTGGCGGACAACCGCTCGGAATGGGTGGTCTGCGTCTTCCATCATCCGATCTTTTCTACAGCCAAGGATCGAGACAACGCTAATCTGCGAAATGCGTGGAAACCAGTTCTCGATAAATACAAGGTGGATCTGGTTTTGCAGGGTCACGATCACAGCTACGGGCGCACGGGTCTTGATACACCGTTAGTGACCAAGGGTAACGTTCCGACCGGGGTCAACAACGTCGATAGCAAGACGGGTACGGTTTATGTCGTCTCGGTCAGCGGTCCGAAGATGTATAACCTGAATAGCCAGCCGTTCATGAAGCGAAGTGCCGAGGATACACAACTGTATCAAGTCATTCACGTCGACGGTCCCTCATTGAAGTACCAAGCCCGTACTGCCACTGGCGAGTTGTACGATGCGTTTACTCTCAATAAGCAACCGGGTGACATCAATGCGATTGTGGAACAGGCCCCGCCAACTCCCGAGCGTCTGCGGAGTACCGTACGTCCCGCGACGGACAAGGTAGAGAAAGCTGATTCAAAGTCGAATTCCAAGGGGGTTGCTCCGTAGTCCTGAGGTAAGTCGGGGATTCATTGATTCATTCGTTTTCGAGCGAACCGTCTGTTTAACGTAAACCCTCTGTGGAAAAGGACGAGACATTGTGATGCGAACATTCGCAATATCGATGACGCTGTATGCAGTCGCCACTTTGCTGCTGGTTTCGGGTGTTCAATCCGCTCCGCCGCCGAGTCGAACATTGAGCTTTCAACAAGGGGTTAACGGGTATGCGGGGACGGTTGACACCGAAATCTGGGCGTTGGCGACGACAACGATCCTGGCGGCGAACCCGAACGCCTCGTCCGATGCGAACAATGACGGCGGTGAGAGTCAGGTCCTGCTACGCTTCGACAAGATTATTGGAGACAAACCCCACCAGATCCCGCAGAGGGCAAGAATTCGCTCTGCAAAACTGCTGGTGAGCGCATTCGATCAGGGAGATATCGTCAACCTGCACCAAATGCTGGTCCCATTCGAAGAATCCGCGACGTGGACCACCCTTGTTTCGGGGGTCTCTGCCGACGGCTTGGAAGCGTCGCGACACAAAGACAGTTTTACTTTTGGAAAAATTGCAGCAAATTCGTCCGAGATTGTGTTTGACGTGACGGACACATTGCAGAGTTGGGTGAACGGTGACGCAAATCACGGCTGGGTCTTTCTCAACACGGGTGGCAACGGATGGGATTTTTATACGTCTGAATTCGACAATCCCGCTCAGCGTCCCAAGTTGTTCGTCGAATTGACAGATCCTGCATTGAAATAGACTTGTCTTAAGCCGGATTGTTATTTTCTCGTTTATCAAATCCCTGTTTATCGAATTATCAGGAATGCAAAGCATGACTTCCTCGCACGACGGTACTTGGTTTGGAGATCCCTCGCACTTCGCACGACCGAACCGTCGCGATGTATTGCACGCAGGTTGGCTGGGGGGGGTTGGTCTGACACTGGGTGAACTTCTGCGTCATGAGGCGAAAGGCGAAGTCCGCGAGCGTCGAAACGAACCAAAGGCGAAGTCGGTAATTCATATTTACCTGCAGGGGGGCTTCGCCCATATGGACAGTTTCGACCCGAAGCCGGACGCTCCGGTTGATTACCGCGGCATTCTGGATGCGATCGATACGTCGCTGCCCGGAGTTCAATTCAGTTCGCACATGCAAGAGACGGCAAAGGTCGCGGATCGGTTGACAGTCGTTCGCAGTATGTCGCATACCGAGGTCGATCACTCGCGCGGCGAGCACAGCATGTTTTCCGGATACCGTCCAAGTCCCGCCTTAGTGTATCCCAGCGTGGGGAGCGTCGTGTCACACGAGCTTGGTCCTCGCGGTGCAACCCCCCCTTACGTCTGCATTCCCAATCAAGGAAGTCAGTACATGGGAAGCGGGTATCTGAGCAATGCCTGCGGCCCGTTCTCTCTCGGAACCGATCCGGCCCGTCCCGGCTTTACTGTGCGGGATCTCAGCTTGCCGAAAGGGATCGATGATCAGCGATTCACGGAACGTAAGTCTTGGAAGGAACTGGTCGACGATCACTTTCATAAGTTGGAAAGTGATGATGCGCTGACGACCATGGATTCGTTCTATCAACGTGCCTACGACCTGCTCGGCTCGCCTCAAGCACGAGATGCGTTCAGTTTGAAAGGGGAATCGGACGAGACAAAGAACCTGTACGGGATGAAGCCTTGGGGCCCGATTTTGCGACCATCTGCCGGAGCAAGATTCCTGGTCGCTCGACGCCTGGTTGAAGCGGGGGCCCGCGTCGTCACGATCACTTACGGGGCCTGGGACACACACTCGTATCACTACCGCGGAATCGAGACGCAATTGCCCGATCTTGACAAGGCCTTCGCGGGACTGATTCGCGATCTGGATCAGCGTGGTCTGCTCGATTCGACACTCGTGTTGGTCACGAGCGAATTTGGGCGTACTCCGAAAGTGAATGCGGGAGGGGGGCGCGATCACTGGCCGCGGGTGTTCAGCATTGTGATGGCTGGAGGGGGCGTGAAACGCGGACAAGTCTACGGAGCTTCTGACGGACTCGCCGCTGAGCCGGTGGAAACTCCGCTCTCGGTCGAGGACTACACGTCAACGGTCTATCACCTGCTTGGTATTGATGCTCGTAAAGACCTGATGACACCGGGGGCTCGTCCGCAACAAATCGTTTTGAACGGTGAGGTTGTGAACGGATTACTTGGATGAGGCCTCGCGAGTGGCTTGCCATCGCGAAGTCATGACGATCAATCAATCGTCATCAATCGTCATCAATCGTCATCAATCGTCATCAATCGTCATCAATCGTCATCAATCGTCATCAATCGCGAGCGGGGTGTTGCGGGCAGCCGATCTTCGCCGCCGCGCCCTCGAAGCTCAATCGGAACCCGGGAGACTGGCGAGCGATCGAAACTTGCCAGTCGCTCCCGAAGCCGACAATTCAGCAAAGCACGACGGGTCGAAGAGGTTTCACACACATTGGTTCGAGCAACGAGCGTTGGTGTGACGGTTGACGATCCTTGTTGTGGAGATCCGATTGACTCCGTGTGTGTACTGAATCGGGGACAGGTTTGTTCGATGATCACTAGAAGCGGTCAACTCGGGAACTCATGATGCGAATTGCGATGATCGTCATTTTTTTTCTGTCAGGATCGGCGGTGTGCTCCTTGGCCGCCGGCCCTTCGATGGAATCCGTCGTTCCTGCGGTCGGGCAGCGCGGCACCGATTTTTCTTTGAAGATCGTGGGGGCGGGGCTGTCCGACGCGAAGGATGTGCTGCTGTATTCGCCGGGGGTCAGTTGCGTCGAGTTGAAGGCCGCGAGCGACAACGAGCTTGCTGTCACTTTACACGCATCGGCTGACTGTCCCCTGGGAAATCATCCGTTTCGAGTGCTCACACCCAATGGAATTACGGAGCTCAAGTTGTTCCGGATCACTTCGTTGCAAGTGGTACCGGAAGCCGAGTCAAACGATACGCCGGCCGAGGCTACGCGGATTCCTGTAAACGTGACGGTTACCGGCTATTTGGACAAGAATGATTTGGACTGCTTCAAAGTGAAGCTCCGTCGCGGTGATCGACTGGCGGCGGAAGTTGAGGCCGTACGGCTTGGGGCGAGCTTGGTAGATACGGTATTGACCGTGTTTGGACCAGACGGTCAGCCAATCAAAACGGTTGATGACACCGCGTTGTTCGGTCAGGATCCGTTCCTGTCCCTCGTCGCCCAAAACGACGGGGATTACTGCGTGCAAGTCCGAGAAGTGAATCTGGAGGGGGATGAGGCGAGTCGTTATGTTCTGCACATCGGCACGTTTCCTCGACCTGCATCCGTTTTTCCCGCAGGCGGGCCAGTTGGAAAACAACTCGATGTTCGATTTGAAGGGGACGCGCTCGGTCCGATGGCTCGGCGGGTCACGCTACCCAGTTCGCCACAGACTGAGTTCGGCCTGTTCGCAGAGGACCGTGGTATAGAGGACGGTGGTATAGAGGACCGTGGTGTTTCGTCGCCGACATCGATTCCATTCCGAGTTTCTCCGTTCGAGAATCAAATCGAAGCAGAACCGAACGAGAATCCGGCTCTTGTCTCGGTTGCTGGCGTCGACTTGCCCATCGCATTCAATGGAATTCTGCAAGAGACGGGAGATATCGATTGCTTTCGATTTCGCATGAGCGAAGGCCAGAAAATCCAGTTCGATTCGTTTGCCGATCGCATCGGCTCGCCGGTCGACACAATCATCTCGATTCTGGAGGTTGACGGTACGGTTCTCGCGGCGAATGACGACTACGGTTCGCACGACAGTCGACTCGTATTTCAGGCACCACGAACTGGCGAGTATTTTTTCCGCATCGCCGATCAGCGGGGAGCCGGGGGGGCGAACTTTATCTATCGCGTTGAAGCAAGTCTTCCACATCCCGGTCTTGTTGCATTCTTGCCGCGACCGGACCGGGTCTCTCAAGAGCGTCAGGCGATTTCCGTGCCGCGTGGGAATCGGGTGATGACGTTCCTTGCTGTCCAACGGCATGGCGTCACCAGCGATGTCCGGCTCTCACCGCAGAGCTTGCCAACCGGGATCGGCAGCTTTTTTGCGACCGTTCCCAGCGATGGCTTTCTGGTTCCGGTCGTGATTGAGGCGGCAGACGATGCCCCCATCGGTGGAAATTTGGTTCGGATCTTCGCGACGGGTGACGCTGACGGCTCGACAGTGAATGGCGAGTTCGAACAAGTCGTGGACCTTGTGAATGCGTCCGCAGATCGCCTGTATCAGTCAGTTTCCGTTGACCGACTTGCGATCGCCGTCATCGAGCCAGCACCGTTTACCATTCAATTAGAGGCCCCGAAGTCATCCCTCGTCAAGGACGGTACGATTGAGTTGACGGTCAGCGTCAATCGATTGAAAGATTTTACCGATCCGATCGATATCACGTTCCCTTTCCTTCCACCCTGGGTCGATGGCCCGGTAAAGGTGACGATCCCGGCCGACAAGACGAGCAGCGTCTATGTTGCACACGCGTTTCCTCAAGCGAGCGCACGGACGTGGCAAGTTTGTGCTGAGGGACGAGCCGCCGCAGCGACGGCGCGAGAAACCGGAATGACTGATCCAGGTGCCAATCCTCCGCAACGTCGAGGTCGTCGGGGAAGCAAGAAGATTGACGTTCCTGTCGCGACACAACTGGTCGACCTCGTGATTGCTGAGTCCCCCCTCACGGGTGAGATCGGACAGGTTGCAGGTGAACAAGGAACGACGATTCAAGTGGTTTGTTCGATCACACGATCCGGAGACATTCCCCAACAACTTGAGGCGACACTGGAAGGGCTTCCCAACCGTGTTCAAGCGAGTCCCGTCAAAATCACTTCGAAAGAGGCATCCGCAAAGTTTGAGATCCAGTTAGACGCGACCGCACCGGTAGGCGAGTTCAATAGCCTCGTCTGCCGATTGACGGGAAAGATCGACGGACAGACCGTCTCTTACTGCGTCGGACGAGGGGGTGTCCTCAAAATCACGGCGCCTGGCGGGCTGGTAACCGATGAACAAGGTCGTCCACTCAGCCCATTGGACGTTCTTCGTAAGTCGCAGCGATCTGTCATACTGCCTAAGAAGTGAAATCTGCCTAAGAAGTGAAATCTGCCTAAGAAGTGAAATGGTCCGGCAACTGGATCGTGAAGATCCGTTCCACAAATGAATCCTGGACCTCGTTGTCTACCTTAGTGAATCTGATGTTTTGATCGAATTCCTATCAGAGTGAGTTTTTTAGCATGTACATAGGCCGAAATGACGTGATCTGCCTGCTGTCAGCATTTGCAATGGTGCGATGCGTTGCTGCGGGTGAATCTGCGGGTGAATTGGTCACTCCACCACCACGGGCTCAGTCTACCTTTGTGGCATATCCAGAGCGTATCTCGTTGGGCCATCGACTTGATTCGCAGGACATTGTGGTTCAACTGCGACTCCCTGACGGTAGCACACAGGACGTATCGGACTTGGCGAGCAGGGAATTCGCTCAAGCAGGAATTGCCCATCTGAACCAAGGCTATGTCGAGCCGATTTCCAACGGAAAAACTCTGCTGCGGATCAAATACGAAGGGAATTCGTGTGAGATACCGATTGAGGTTACCCACTTCGACGACCCGGTAAAACTACGATTTCGAACTGATGTGTTGCCGATTTTGACAAAAGCAGGTTGCAATACGGGAAAGTGCCATGGATCGGCATCCGGAAAGGATGGGTTTCGACTGAGTCTGTTCGGCTATGATCCTGCGGGCGACCACTACCGAATCACGCGGGAAATCAGTGGTCGAAGAATTAACCTCGCCAGTCCCGCCGATTGTCTGCTGATCCAGAAAGCGATCGGAGAGGTCAATCACACCGGGGGTCAATGCATCGAACCTGACAGTAGTCACTACCGCACATTAATCAGTTGGTTGAGCGCCGGTGCGGTCAGCGATCCTGCGGAGACTCCTCGACCGGTTCGAATCGAAGTGTATCCCAAGCGTGCTGTGTTTCGTCAGAAAGCGAATGAGCAAAAGTTGCTTGTGATGGCTTCTTATAGCGACGGGACAGATCGAGACGTGACCGATCTTTCGGTCTTCATCAGCAACAACGATTCGGCGGCAAAAGTTTCTTCCGACGGAGTCATCTCGGGTAATGGGTCGGGGACGGCGTTTATCATGGCACGATTTGACCAGTTCACCGAAGGAACCTCGGTTGTCGTTCGCCCAGGGACCGATTTCCAATTTTCCGAAAGTTTGCCAAACAATTACATCGACGAGCACGTCTACGCGAATTGGCGTGATATGCATTTGAGCCCATCGGGTCTCTGTGACGACGAAACGTTCATGCGGCGAGTTTACATCGATTTGATTGGACTGTTGCCCGGCGTCGAAGAACGCCGCAGTTTTATCAACGACACTTTGCCGGGAAAACGCGAACGATTGATCGACTCGCTCATCGCTCGCGACGAATTTCTTGATCTCTGGGTGATGAAATGGGCCGAAACGTTGCAGGTACGTTCCACGAACGGCGTCAGTTCCAAGGGACTGCTGCTCTATGACCGTTGGCTTCGCGAGCGAGTTCGTGCGGGAGTCACGATCGATCGTATCGTTCAGGAAATGATCCCCTCGACCGGCGGCACGTTTGAGAACCCCGCGACCAGCTACTACCAAACCGAAACCACACCACAATTGCTTGCCGAAAACGTGGCTCAGGTGTTTCTCGGGACTCGCATTCAATGTGCTCAATGCCACAATCATCCTTTCGATCGCTGGACGATGGATGACTATTACGGATTCGCCTCGTTCTTCAGTCAGATTGGTTACAAGCAGGCTCAGGACCCCCGAGAGCTGACGATCTTTAACGCGGGTGTCGGGGAAATGCGTCATCCGGTCAGTGGTCAAGTGGTGAATCCGAAGTTTTTGGGAACCGAGGGACCAGTTCTTGCTGCCAGCGATGATGTTCGACGATCGCTGGCCGAATGGCTGACGTCAAAAAAGAACGGGGATTTTGCGAGGAACACCGCAAATATTATTTGGGCCCATTTCTTCGGAATCGGGATCGTTGAACCCGTTGATGACATTCGGGTCAGTAACCCTCCTTCGAATCCAGCCCTGTTTAATGCTCTGGGAGACCGACTTGCCGAGTATGACTTTGATATCCGGAAACTTGTTCGAGACATCTGTGGTTCTCGCACATACCAATTGTCGACTCATCGGAATCAGTCCAACGAATTTGACGAGCGTCACTTTTCTCATGGTCGAATCCGGCGGATGCGTGCCGAAGTGCTGCTCGACTGTCTGAATCAAGTCACCGGCACGCAGGATCGGTTTCCCAACTTGCCAGCCGGAAGTCGCGCTGTGCAACTCGCCGATGGTCGAGTGCAGAACTATTTTCTGACAACGTTTGGCCGCTCGACTCGGCAAACGGCTTGTACTTGTGAAGTCAAAACGACTCCAACGCTATCGCAGGCACTCCACCTGCTCAACGGGGAAACGACCTCCGGAAAGATCGACGAAGGTCAGGTCATTGAGAAATTGTTGCAGGATCGCAAGGATCCGATGTTGGTCGCAGCGGAACTGTATGAACGGTGTTTATCACGTTCCCCGACTCAACGGGAGGTCGCGGCAATTCAAGAAAAGCTTGGCAAATCAACGGATGCACTGAGCGGGCTGACGGATCTGTTCTGGGCTCTGCTGAATTCAAACGAGTTTGTCTTCAATCATTAGTTCCGTTGAGATCTACTGTTTCTTGTTTTTTCTGAGAGTCGTCCTGTGAAAAATCTTATCAACCTGCTGTCGCGCCTGGTTATATTGGCGGTGTCGATCTCAATTCAGTCGTCGTTATTGATGGCGCAACCGGTGGGCAACTCGGAACCTTTGATCGCTTACGATCAGGTCCAACCCGTGTTTAAGAAGCATTGTGTCAGTTGCCATGGGCTCGAACGCGAACGGGGCGATCTCAATCTATCATCGATCGAAGGTATCAATGCGGGTTCATCGTCCGGGCCGGTAGCGGTTCCAGGCAAGCCGGATGAGAGTTTGCTTTACACTCTTTCCGCTCATCTCGAAACGCCTCGCATGCCCCCGGGTAAGTCCAAAATTCCACAACGGGAACTGGATCTCATTCGGAACTGGATCGAAGGGGGAATGAAGGAACGTGCGAAATCGGTCGCTGCCGTTTCGACAAAAAGTACGCCCGAGGCGAAGTCATTATCAAATCCTTCGGGCAGTCCCGTGGACGGAAAAACGAACATTCCCGTGGACGGAAAAACGAACATTGTGCCGCTCCCCCGACGGACCTCGATCACCGCACTTGCGGTTAGTCCTCAGGATGGCCGTGTCGCCGTGCCGGGTGTGAAGCAGGTTTTACTTTTCGAAGAGATGGTAACATCGCCTGTCGCAGCATTCCCGTTTCCGGAAGGGGCGATCTTTTCGTTACGATTTTCACCCGATGGTGCGTGGCTGCTCGCAGGTGGTGGGATCGGCGCGGAATCCGGAAAAGTGGTGGTGTTTGAAGTCGCAACCGGGCGACGACTGTTCGAAATCGGCAACGAATCGGACGTCGTGCTTGCGTTTGATGTCAACGCCGATCGTAGCTTGATCGCGATGGGCGGACCTGGACGTGTCGTCAACATCTACCGGACGGCTGGGGGGGAACTTGTCTCGACACTTCGCAAGCATACAGACTGGATTCTTTCGATGAGCTTCAGCCCCGACGGACTGCTCCTTGCCAGTGGCGATCGATTCGGTGCAGTGCAGGTCTGGGAGGCACAAACGGGAAAACCGTTCTTCTCGCTTCGCGGTCACACAGGAGCAGTCAATTCTGTGACCTGGGCCGATGATTCGGAAAAACTTTTGTCCGGTGGACAGGATGGATTTCTTCGTATTTGGAACATGCATGACGGATCGACTCTGAATCATTGGAACGCTGGGGTCGGCGGAGTCCTTTCAACCGTTTGGACGAAACAAAACCTGATCCTGGCGGGTGGACGTGCTAAACAGATTGCAGCCTTCGACGATGGGGGAAAATTGAAATGCAAATGGTCGGCCGATGACGAAGTTGTGAAATTGGCGACAAACGCAGCCGGCACCACAGTCATCACGGGGGATGCGGCGGGAAACGTATCGAAATGGAGTGTCGAACAGGGGGAATCGATTGGGAAATTCGAATTGCCAATCGCAAACAGCATTGCCCACGTCGAACCCCTAGCAGCGGTTCGCAAGCCACGCACAAGGTCACCGATCCACTCAGTCGTATTGAATGAATCAGAACGGGAACTTGCGGATGCTCGCGAAGCGCTCGCCTCGACAGAAGCGGCGGTGAAAGCAACGGAAGAATCACTATCAAAGCTGAAGGTCACCGCCGACTCGCTGCGACGTTTAGTTTCTACACACGAAAATGCGGTCAAAAAGACTGTGGCTCAACCTGCGGCCGTTGGAAGCGACAAAAGTTCATCCGACACTCAGCGTTGACGAAACAAACGGTGTGTAACAATTTTTAAATCATTCGATTTGCCTAGCGAAAGACCAGAAGACGTGAAGACCAATTTGATATTCTGCGTTGGACTGATTGCGCTGATGTTTGTCGAAAACGCTTGCGCCGACGATTGGTCGGGATGGCGTGGACCTCGTGGAGATGGAATTAGCCGGGAAGCAATCGCTCCGTTGCACTGGTCGACGATTGAGAACATCTCTTGGAAAACAGCAGTCCCTGGGACGGGACTCTCGTCACCGATCGTCGTTGGGAAACGCGTGTTTCTGACGACGGGAGATGCGACGGATGAATCTCGCCGAGTTTTAAGTTTTGATGCCGAATCAGGAAAATTGCTCTGGAATGTGATCGTGCATCGAGGGCCGGGCGGAACGATGCACCGCTTTAACTCCACCGCGTCGAGCACTCCAGTCAGCGATGGCAAGTATGTGTTTGCATCGTTCGTTGATGACAAAGGTCTTGTTCTCGCGGCGGTAGACTTTGATGGTCGCGAAGTGTGGAACAGAAGTCTCGGCACTTTTCATTCAACCCATGGATTTGCAGCATGTCCAGTTCTGTTCGGAGGCTGTGTGATCGTCAACGGTCAGCAGGACGGTGATGCGTTTGTCGTCGCGTTACGTTGCAGCGATGGTGAGGAATCATGGCGATACCGACCTGATGTGAATCTACGTTCGTTTTCGACGCCCGTGCTGACGAAAGTCGGCGGTCGGGACCAGTTGATCCTGACTGGATCATCGCAAACCCTTGCGCTGGATCCTCAGAGCGGTGAACGAATCTGGTTCGCAGAGGGACCGACTCAAAAGTTTGTTTGCACCCCCTGTGTCGGTCATGGTCTTGTCTTCAGCTTTGGTGGCTCACCAGAAAAGCGGATGATGGCAGTGCGCCTTGGAGGCGTAGGAGATGTGTTAGGGACTCATCTTGCCTGGCGGAACGAACGGTCAATGCCGTACGTCCCCTCGCCGCTTCTCGCAGGCGATTACTTGCACATTATGAACGATAGTGGGATCTACACCTGTCTGGCCCCACTGACGGGAGAAACCCTCCATACAGGACGGAAGCTGGGTTCGGTCTACAGTTCGCCGATTTCCGTGGCGGATCGGATCTATTTCTTCGAAGACTCGGGAACCTGCACGGTCATCCGGAACAACTCTGAATTTGAGATCCTCGCCGTGAACGAGTTGGGTGAAACAGTTCAAACAACGCCTGCCTTCAGCGACGGAAGCTTGTTCGTGCGGACGGAAACGCAACTCGTTCGCATCAGTTCGCTCCCTTCGGTTCGTTAAACGACGTAGGATGTGATTCGAGTAGACGATTTGCGAAAGGGGCTTTTTTCATGCGACAACTCGTTTGGATTCCCGTTTCGATCGTGGCCAGTCTCGCAGGAGCCTTCTGGTACCTGCAGCAAGAACCAATCCAGTCAAACCCTGGATCAAGTTCAGCGACTTCGAGTCCGATCGTTGATCGACTCGTTAATCCGGGGGAAAAGCCGGATCCCATTGTGGCGGAGACGGGGCCCTACCCTCAGGCGATGATTGAAGCTCGAGAATTCGATTTCGGCACGATGGAACAGAACGTCGAAGGATCACATACGTTCCGGATTCGCAACATGGGATCAGCCCCGTTGCAAATTGTTGTCCGCGACAGCGAAACGTCCTGCGACTGCACCGTGGCCAAAGTGAGTCGTGACGATTTGATCCTGAGCGGCGAGGAGGTGGCGGTGGAGATAACTTGGAACATCAAGCCCCCAATTGAAGATTTTCGACAGAGCGCAAAAGTTCGAACGAATGATCCGCAAAATCCAATGATCGAACTGGCGATCAAGGGGCGCATCGACCA
>JBIKZJ010000477.1:0-4767 GCA_044354755.1 Schlesneria sp.
AACGAGAGATGACTATTTGCAAATCAGCGTCATAGGGTGCCAAGGATGGCCAACAAGCGTCCCTGCTTTGCAGCGCCGGTGCAGCGCGTGTATTTGGGTGAGATCCGCAACCATCCTCAACATCAGTGCTTACGTCATTTTTTCCAAGGGGTTCAATTCCCCCCGCCTCCATTTTTGTGTTCGCAAGTCATTTCTTGATAAGGATTTGCGGATTGCTGAAGATGGGGGTTTGTTTCCCTCATCTTCACGTAGAACTGACACATTTCGCCTACGATTCTATTGCTTAAGCCTTTCTCGAATTAGACTTTCGGCTCCATCCGTCAAAACAAAACGTGACAGGTGATTCGCTGGTCCTTCCTCGCGTTTCTGCCCAAAATGCAGCGCCCGTGCAGCGTGACTCGATGACGCATTCGAAACACGACAACTTGCTCTTCACGATGATGCGTGCTGTTCCATTATCGGATGGTTCCAATCCCGCCAACTTGAGTCCCTCGAAACTCAAAAACGATGTTTGCAAGGACTTGAATATTCACTTGGCCAATCATAACCGCCAAACGGTCAAGTTCCATCCGGCCTATGAGTGTGATCGATTCAAACCAAATTGAGCAATATCGCTAATATCGCGATGGCCGAAGGCGGAGTTCGAGAGACTCCTTGCCTTCAAAATATTTCAGGTTGAGGATTGACCGAAGTGCCGCTATGCCTGCTCCGTCGCGGCCTCGATTCCGAGGCGCTATTTCTCATGCGCAAAACACCCCGGGTTCTTGCCAACTGCTGCGACGCGGCCAGTTCCCTGCCACCTTGTCCTAAACAAGTCGTCGACCATTAGTGTTGAGATCCTGTGACTCTGACACAACTGATAATCTGATTTTCCGTGGCTACTTTAATGGTACCACGGTGAAGCTTCACGATGACTAATCGAGCCAACAACCTATGTCCCCAAGGTCTTCCCCGTCAAAAAAGATGAAGTGGTGTCATGATTTTCGACGGCCCACCACACAGGCGGGACCGGCGTTGCAGGAAGATCGAAATAATTGTTCGTTTTCCAACTTTGTGACATCGATATCAAATGATTAGGAGTTATTCTTCAGACGTTCCAACCCCCATCGCACCACGACATTGATTTACACTTTGAATGAGTGACCCCATTCGTGTATTGAAAGGTGCTGGATAATACGGAATATGCGGTCGGATGGGCGGTCTCACAAGCCATGTGTCGTTGCTTGGCAAATCATTCTTGGCATCGAAGTCAACATCAACTCGTTGCATTAGCTGTCGCATGTCTTTTGCCCACGGATTATGTTGACGAACGAGTTCTTGGCGCATTGGTTCCAGATCCGCCCAAGATGCTGGCCAACCGTGACGACTTTCAACATACTCGTAGATCATATCGACGACGATTAGCGCACTATGGAGATTTGTTTCAGCTTCGGTGGTCTGCTTCACACACTCGGCCGCCCAAATCAACAGTGCGGCACCAATCGAAAAAAGTACGACGTAGATTTTCCAATTGCGAACTGTCGTCACTCTTGGCTCACGATGTTCGATCACCAGCCTTCTCCGCCGATTCCCCCGAGTGCATGCGCAATGAATTGTCCGGGGCCTACTACTTTGTTAGATGTCATGCAACACCCAAGTGCCGCGTCCGTGACATCACTTTGACAGTTATTCACTGGAGCAAGGTACGACTTTTTAGGAAACTCACTGATACATGATGCAATTTGATCCCGGGTAGCTTGTGAACATGGCGTTCCCTTGCCGGTACCGAATCCCAATGCCCCCGTTGTCGATTGCACAAGCGGGAAATCGTTGGGCTTCGGCATTCGATTTCCACGCGACTTGCCTCCAGCACCTGTTCGGATCTCTGAGCCACTCCCACCTGCTACGCGAACAATATCCGTATGCAAGCACTTGCAGTTGCGAGCTTTCTCGTTGAGCGGCTTCTCGTACGCAATATAAAACCCATCCTTCGGTTTTGTTGACGGAGGCGCAGGAGTTTGTGGCAGAAATAGCCCCAATTGTGGCGACGGTGAGGCTGGATTTATGGGCAACAGTCCCCCCCTGCCACCACATGCCAGCGCAGGGTCGGTATTGTCCGGAACAGTCCTCACGCTCCCATCGGCACAAAGAACCTGCTTTTCGAGCCCGTAGGGATCCACGAATGACAAAGGATTATTACCTACATAAGCATATAAATTGCTCTGAGATGAGCGGAGAATTCTGGTTGCAGCTTCATGTGAATACCCGATGATTGGCTGTCCCGGCTGCCCAAGCGGATCGCGTTGCAGAAATGTTCCGGTTGTTGCTGCATACATTTTCAAAGTTCCTGATGTGAAGAATGCTGGATTGATTCCGGTTTTTCTGGAGTCATCAAATGAAGTCTGATCGGTTGTGTGATTTGAATACCCGGCGGTAATGATTTGGCAATTGCGACGGCCTCTTGTCGCCGCATGGCTAATTGTTGCGGGTCAATGTTTCAAAGCAATTTTGCAGATAATGTGGTGCCGATCATCTCTGCCGCCGGTGGGAGAAGAGGGATTACTCGAATTCAGACTACCGCGCCAGCTCAGAAAGTCAATCAGAATTCAACATTCTGCATGGAACGCCGTTGATGAGGTCCAACGTGCCGACCCAGTTTAACCGGTGGTTAGCGCGGAGCAGGTCACGTGTGCTACTGTAACTCGGCGAGGTAACCGTTCACGGAGCGGTAACAAGCGGGGGGCGCGTATTGGTTATTAAGATTGGCTTCGACCGCAGCGGTTAGCCACTGGAAGACGGACCGCTTTTGAAGACGACAGGTTTCGGAAACGGTCAGCATTCGCTCGATGAACCGGCTTCCTGCTTCGCTCTGCGTTCCGAAGGAAAGCTTGCGGTAGATGACAGCAGGGCGCAGGGCACGTTCGGCGGCGTTGTTCGTCGGCTCGATCCCATGAACCTCGATAAACGTCCAGAGCCACTCTCGGTGGTTGTACAATTCCCGGCACATCCCGACGAGGCGCTGGTTTCCGCTGCACCGGCCGCGAAGTAACAGGCGATTAATTTCTTCCCGTATCGGCTGCATTTGGGGCTGGAATGACTCCCAACCGATCTCACCGGATTTGAATTGATGCCAATGGATAAATAGGTTTTGCATCGGACGTTTCAGATCGAGGGGACCATGGGGGGACAATGGGGACACTGAGCTGGCTTGAAAATATGTTGCGATTTTTCTCAAATTGTTCCCGTCTCCGGTTTTGATCACGTTTAATTTGGAGCGGAATGATGGCGAGGATGGCATGAGCGGAAGTGTTTGCGCCTGATGAAGTTGCGGTTGTGCATGTGATGAATCGTGTGGTTCGTCGCTGTTATCTGCTGGGTGACGATCCCGTCAGTGGCAAGAATTACGATCATCGCAAAGTGATGATTGAAAGTCAGTGATAGCGATTGGCCTGGGCGTTCGGGATCGACCTGCTGGGATTTGCCATCCTGTCGAATCATTTTTATTGGATTTGATTCTGAGGTCTCGTCCGGATGTTGTGGCAACCTGGGATGATACCGAGGTGGCTCGGCGGTGGTTATTGATTTGTCCGGTGCGAAAGAATTCGGCGGGGGATCCGAAAGAACCGAATGAATTTGAACTCAATTCCATCCGGAATGACCCGCGAAAACTCGAAACAATCCGGTTACGATTGATTGATCTGGGTTGGTGGATGCGGGTGTTGTGTCAATACATCGCGGTGCGGGCCAATCGGGAAGATCATGAACTCGGCAAGTTCTGGCAGAGTCGCTTTCGGGCAGTCCGTTTATTGGATGAGGCGGCTCTGTTGGCCTGTGCGGCTTACGTGGACCTGAATCCCATCCGAGCGGCCATGGCGGAAACTCTCGAACAAAGCGATTACACCTCGGTGCAACGCCGAATTCAGTCATTTTCACCAACAAATGACGATTCCACCTCCGCGACCTTAGCGACCAGCCAACCGAAACAGGAATGCACAGACAATCTTGTTGGGGCCGTGATTTCGGCAGCGATTGGCCGCGAAGCGGCTGCTGAGGGGGTGTCGCCGATTGCCTTGCAGTCCCGAGTCACCGCAGATCGGTTTTTGTCACCGATTGCGTTGATCCCAGCGGATGATCAGCAGTTGGGACCGCAAGCCAGTTCCAATCGGTTTCGTTGCAGCGACAAGGGTTTTCTTCCCCTATCAGTCTGTTGAAAAACGGGGACGGCACCTCGCACGATGTCTCATTCCAATGGTTTTTTCATGTTGGTCGGAGCCAGTCCCCGTTTTTCAACAGACTGCTGTCGCAGGGGGATTACCTGGAGTTACTCGATTGGACCGCCCGGCAGGTGGCACCCGGCAAGCGAGGAACGACTCCGCCGTTGACGCCGTCCCTTTTTCAGCGATTGAGCGGCAAACTTCCCACTGCCACCGCGTGGGTCGAGTTGGTCCAGGATTTCGGCAAATTATTCGCAGTCGTCGCCGGTCATCCCCAAACGATCCGTGCGACCCGCAGTCGAATTGCTGGCTTTCCTCACCGCATGCGCCCCCGCGTCCGCGAGTTATTGCCATCTTCTGAGTAGCATCGATCCGAGAAAACGGACTGAGGCAAATTGACGACTCCCTCGCTGGACAAAAAAACAACGAGGCTGAGGGATTTTGTTGGCCTTATCGCGACGTGATCACGTTCTCATGCGTTTCCCGGCAGCGCGACCACGAAAAACTTGTGATTCCGTGCCCCTTGAGATGTTTTTGACCCTCCCGCTCCGTCGTCATTAGCCTTACTGACACG
>JBIKZJ010000478.1:0-4761 GCA_044354755.1 Schlesneria sp.
GTTGACGATCCTCGTGGTGGCGTTCGCCATGTCATCCCCCAAAAAGGAAATTACCTCGCACCGAAACCGATGCCGCCTGAGTCGATTCCCACCTTAACGGGACCACAACTGACAGGACCACAACTGACAGGACCACAACTGACAGGACCACAACTGAGTGCTGGTCATCCGAATTCTCCGCTTTGGCAGCACCTGTCGTGGCGAATCCCCGGTGCGCGCTGCGTTGATGTACTCGCTTCGTTTGTGCAAATGTCGGGATTGGACGTGATTGAAAATTGCCTGTTTGAGGCCATTCGTAACCACGCTTCGATCCGCATTCTCGTGAGCGACTATCTCTACATTTCGGATCCACGCGCGTTAGGGAGACTCTTGGGCTGGGTTGCGGCTGCGGATGAAGTTGACCCCCAGGAATCCTCGACACCACGCTTGTTCGTCCGGCTGATTGAAATGGCCAGGATCCCCTCAAAGCCCGCATCATTTCATCCGAAAGCATGGAGAATTGCCAATGAACTGAGTGGATTCATCGCGATTGGCAGCAGTAATCTTTCCCGGCCCGCGCTGGAAAGTGGTATCGAGTGGAATTTGCTCGCCACGCGCAACGAGGCTCCCGAAGCCGATGCCCAAGTGGCTGTCGAGTTTGAATCGCTATGGCTGACCGCGACCCCCTTGACGAATACGGTTGTCGAAAATTATACGGGGCTTGCCCAGCAGTATCGCGTTAATCACTTCGAGCCGGAATCCATTGCCACTCGCGAACCGACGTTTCTGCCACGTCCCTGGCAAGTAGAAGCGCTGCGGTCATTAAATAAGATTCGTAGCGCAGGTTATTGCCGTGCGCTGGTGGCGGTCGCGACCGGGATGGGAAAAACTTGGCTGGCAGCGTTTGATATCGAACAAGTTGGCAGACAATTAGGGAGACGACCGCGTGTCCTCGTGATTGCTCATCGCGCTCATATGCTCGCCCAAGCCGAGACCGCGATTTCTCAAGTCCTTGACGCCTCGTTTTCGCTGGGGACAACCACTTGGTATGTCGGTAACCAATCTCGATTGGATGGAGATTTGGTCATCGCGTCCATCCAGAAACTGATGCGACCTGCGGGACTGGATTCACTGTCAGCAGAACATTTTGATTATGTCATGGTCGACGAGGTGCATCATGCGCATGCACCCAGCTACCGACGCGTTCTGGCTCGGTGTCGTGGCGATTTTGTGCTGGGGCTGACCGCAACGCCCGAGCGATCCGATGGTGTCGATGTCGCCACGATTTTTGATGATAATCTGGCCTATCAGGCGACAATTGGTGACGGGATCGAGGAAGAGTCGCTCGTCCCGTTTCATTATATTGGCCTGAAAGACAGCATTGATTTTCGGCAGATTCCCTGGCGGAATGGACGATTCGAATTCGAAGTACTCGAAGATCAAGTGGCATCCAGTGAGCGGATGACGCGGCTGTGGAGGGCGATGCAAGCACATCAGACCTCGCGGACTCTGATCTTTTGTTGTTCGCGTCGACACGCCTTATTCGTTCGAGATTGGTTGCGTGCGAACGGGAATTCGTCGGCTGCCGTGTTTTCGGGGAGTGGCGGCGACAATTACTCGGAATCGCTGCAGCAACTCCGCGAGGGAAACCTGCAATCGCTGTGTGTGGTCGATATGTTTAACGAAGGCTTGGATATTCCGGCGGTCGATCGGGTGGTGATGCTAAGACCCACGGAATCCAAAGTCCTGTTTCTGCAGCAGCTTGGTCGGGGGTTACGCGCTAGTGAAGGAAAATCGCGGCTGATCGTGATCGACTTTGTGGGGAACCACCGGATTTTCGCGCAGCGAATGATCCACCTGCTGTCGCTCAAGCATTCTTCGGAGGGCTGGGGAGCATTGAAAGAGTGGCTGTCGGGAAAGCCACCCATCCTCCCTGCAGGTTGTTTGCTGGATGTGGAAATCGAAGTTCAGGACGTGCTACGCCAGTTTCTGCCGCAAGGTCGAACGGCGGGGATCGAGGGCTATCGCGCCTTGCGAGATGACCTTGGTCGTCGCCCCTCGATGCTCGAAGTTTTCAGCCGGGGATTCTTGCCCCGCATAATTCCTGCTGCCAGCAATTGCAGTAATTGGTTTGCATTTGTGGCTGCCGAGGGGGATCTTTGTGAAGCGGAGCAAACAGTTGCCGCGACATTCAGCGACTGGTTCACCATGCTGGAAGTGACCCAGCTCACCAAGTCTTACAAAATGGTGGTCCTGCGTGTGTTGCTCGACGAACAACGGCTGTTCGAGGGGATGGATTTATCAACATTGAGTGCCGCCTGCAGACGTTTCCTCCAGCAGCATCCCGTCTTGCGGCGCGACTTGGATGGGGAACGCCATGCGATCGACCATGAGCGGGCCGATCCCCGGGAATGGGAAAAGTGGTGGTTGAAATGGCCGATTGATCGCTGGCTCGATCTGCAAAAAGGTCAGAGCTGGTTCGTCGTGGAAAACAACCTCTTTCGTCTGAAGCGGAAATGCGAAGCTCAGTTCAAACCCTGCCTGGAAGCACTCACCGAAGAGATGGTCGACTGGCGTTTGGCCGCGTATGCCAAAAGCCGTCGTCCTGCTCCGTCGAATGAAGGGGAACTTGCTTTCGTCGCCAAAGTGTCTCATAGCCAAGGGCGTCCGATTTTGTTTATTCCCGACAAAGCGAGGGAACCCGCTCGTCCAACCGGACCGGTGACCGTTCAACTGCCTGATGGGCGTAACTGGGAATTCAAATTTGTGAAAGTCGCCTGCAACGTCGCAGGTCCGCAGGGCGAGAAAGCGAATCAACTGGGTGAATTGCTGCGGGATTGGTTTGGTCCCAACGCGGGGCTTCCCGGCACCGATTATAAAGTTCAGTTTGAAACGAAAAATCAACAGTGGTTTGCAAGTCCGATGGGTATCGCAACAGAAGAAGCGTCTGATAACCAAATCGAATCTGCAGCGAGCAACAGGGACACTCAGCAGGAGGCTGCGGTTACGATCATTGAACCCAAAGTCGGGCGTGCTGCGGAATACACGACGCATGTTCCCGTTTATGATGTCTCTGCAGCAGCCGGTTATTGGGGGCCGGAGGGGCACGCCGAACAGGTGGGATGGATTCGCGTGCCGCATCACGCCCTGAAAAAAGGGATGTTCGCGGTCCAGGTGGTTGGGGATTCGATGGAGCCAAAAATTCCCTCCGGGGCCATTTGCCTGTTCCGCCCCTGTCCGGCCGGTTCGCGCGAGGGGCGCTTGCTGCTCGTTCAAGTCAATACCCATGAGCTTCCCGAAGAGGGGGGGCGTTATACGGTGAAACGCTACCATTCCCAAAAGCGGGCCACGGACGAGGGGTGGGTTCATCAAGTGATTGAACTCGAACCCCTGAACCCCGCTTACCGGCCGATCGTGATTGATGCGGAAGATGCCGATTCGGTCCGTGTGATCGGCGAGTTCATCGGTGTGGTGTGATGAGGTCACCCGGGGGACACGAGAATCATTGCGGTTTCCCGATTCAGTACGGCCACTGACGACGGAGCGGGAGGGGGCGAAAGCATCTCACGGGGCAAGGGATCACACGTTTTTCGTGATCTCGCTGCCGGAAAACGCAAGAGAACGCGATCAAGCCGCAACGAGGTCAACGACTGACCTCCGGCTCGTTGATTTTTTGCCCATTAAAAACAACGGGAACTGTTCCATGTAGCTCGCCACGGGCCAATCACGCAGAAACCGAAGCTTTGGGTTCCGACACTGGACCCGGCAAAATTTGTCTGTCGGCGGTTTTGATGAAAACCGCTTGAGTCCGAGATCGGAATCTTGACAATGGATGCCAGCGAGTTCAAAATTTTTTTCAGTGCCTCATCACCGAATCAGCGCCTCATCACGGAACTGTGTTGGTTGACGATCACTGTTAGTCACCATCACTGTTAAGTTGCGTTCGATTCACACACCACCTCGGAAAGCCACTCATGGTAATCCCCAACTGGTTGTCTGCTTTGGAATGTCGTGCTTGGTTTTCTCGAAAGTTGGCTCGCGTTTCTGCGTCCCGTCGACGTGCTGATCGCTCAAGGGAACGTTTCCAGCATCGCTCGCCGGCGATGCTGGTTGAGTCGCTTGAATCGCGGCAACTCCTTGCGGCTCAAGCCGCTCAGATGATGGCGATGCCGCCACAGATCACCGGTTTGTCGACCCATGCTGGCTCTACTCTCGGTGGTAATCCGATCACTATTACGGGTTCTGGTTTTAACTCCGTCTCGGCCGTGATGTTTGATACCACGTTGGTCACGTCCTACACCGTCAATTCCTCGTCGTCGATCACGGTCACCACGCCCGCCCATGCGGCCGGAACCGTCGATGTGACGGTGGTCACCATGCTGGGGAGTTCTAGTCGCTCACCAAATAATCAATTCACGTTCCAAGTACCAACCGGATTGCCAACGGTTACCGGTGTCTCACCCGGAACCGCGACCCTGTCCGGGGGGACACCGATCACCATTACCGGGAGCAATTTCACCAATGTGACCAGCGTGCTCGTCGGAAATACCCCCGCGTTGAATGTCTCGGTCACCTCCCCGACCTCCATCAGTGCGATCGCGCCGAGTCAATCCACAGCGGGCCAAGTCGATGTCCGGGTCATCACGACCAGCGGCACCTCCAGTACGAGCGCCGCAGACACGCTGATCTATACCACTCCCGTCCTCCCCCCGGCGGTGACCGGATTGTCAGCCTCCAGCGGTTCGACGGCGGGAGGCAACAGCGTCACGTTGATCGGAGCCA
>JBIKZJ010000479.1:0-4760 GCA_044354755.1 Schlesneria sp.
CAGCAGTCGCTCGGCCGAACGTCGTGTCTGCCAATGCTTGCTCATTTTGACAACGACTTGAGACCAGCAGCTCGACAACCATTGAATTTTCATGGATTCAGTCCCAAAACAATACGAAAAAACCAAAATGATTCATCAACACAATTTGATCAACACGAAAACATGGCCGACCGAAAAGACTCGCCCCAGAACGGGATCCCTTCGATTTCCGAGGATCCGACTTCACGGGATTCAAGCCAATTTTCGTGTCGTCGTTAACCTGACTGGATTCCGCACGGGATTTGGACTCGACGCCCACATCCGCCGGAAACACAAAGCGGAATTTCCAACTCGACAGCGGTACAAACGGATTGTTTTTTCCGCCTCAGCTGCTGCGGCGGATGCGGATTTTCAGGGGTGGAATGAAGCAAGACCCTGCCATGATTGGCGGTAAACAGGTACACACCTTGGCCTGCAGAACGCGCAAGCGTCCCGACGACCCAAACCATCTCATCGCGTTAAGAGTGGCAAATTCCCTGCTGAAGACTGCGGGCTGAAACCGGCAAAAGCCCCCTCATCTCATCGAGATTTGCCTTGAAGATTAATAAATTACCAATCGACGCCGAGTCTAAAAACAATTACAATGTATTTCAACTTGATTCATTGAAAATGTGGTGAAACGATTGTTTTCGGTGGTGAAACGACATCGACAATGAAAAATTTTTCAATATGAGCAGGGATTCGTGAGCGACTATGGCAAATGGCCCCTCTTCAGACTACGACAAACCGATGCCGAATCCGGATTCACGCGTCCAGCCGTCTCGGACGGATCGTCTGGTCAAGATTCAGGGATCCCTGTTCTGGGGCCTGCAGCTGCTCTTCTGGTTTGCGGTCTCGGCGTTTTTTTTTCACATGAACCGTCACTTCCTGGTTCCGCCGCTTTCTCGCGCCGACGCATTGACGATTGCCGTGACGCGTTTTTGTATCGCAATCCCCATTTCCACCGCGCTCGGCTGGGGGTTTGAGTCGTTATCCCACTTGGGCCGCAGCCGTCGGCAGTTTTTCGGAATCGCTCTTTTGCTGATCGTGATTGCTTCCGTGGCGGAAACGTATTTATTTTTGTATATTTTGAGTTTTAAAACAGGGTTTTTGGTGGAAATTTACGAAAATCGTCACATCAAGTCGTTCACCCTGCTGCTGAATCGTCTCGAGTTTCTCGGTACCTGGAGCCTGATGTTCTTTGGGCTTTTCTTTTGGAAGCAGCTGCAATCCGTCAAACTTCAAATGGCGCAAGCCGAGTCTGCGCTGCTGGCCAGTGAACTGAGTCGGCTTCAATTACAAATCCACCCTCATTTTCTCTTCAATTCACTCACTGCGGTACTGGCCTGTCGGCACAATCCGGATGATGTCAGTCGCGTCGTCATCGGTCTTTCCGAATATCTGCGCTTTTGCCTCACTCGCCAGGAAATGCGGGCCCCCCTGGATGTGGAAATCGAAGCCCTGAAACAGTATGTGGTGGTTGAAAAGTACCGGTTTGGCGACAATCTTGATTGTCAGGTCGCTTGCACACCAGGCGCTGCTGCGGCCGTGGTCCCCGCGATGATCATCACGCCACTGCTCGAAAATGCATTCAAGTACGGAGGGCGAACCACGAAGGGGAAGTTGATTGTCAAAGTCGATTGCCAGATTCAGCTCGATCGATTGATCATCACCGTCTTTAATACAGGGTATTGGATCGAACCGACTTCTGTGAAAGTGGGGGGGTTGGGGTTGGCCAATCTCAGGTCGCGTCTTTCGTTACTCGGGTTGGCCGATGCACAATTGGAATGCGGTCCGTTCGCAGCAGATCCTCTCCAAAAAGGGGTCCGCTGCCAGTTGATCGTGCCGCTTTACCGTGATTTCCCTAATCAGGTTCTCCAAAAACCGAGTCCCACTTCCCTGCTCTCTGACCCCCTTCCCTCAGCCCCCCTTTCTCGCGAGGCGACCCGGAAATGATGATTCGTGCCCTACTCGTTGATGACGAAATTGCTGCCATCGATTGGATGTTAGATCTCTTGCGTTCACACCCCCTGATTCAGGTGGTCGGGACGGCAACGGATTTTGAACAGGCCGAGAAGTGGATTGCCGAAAGCCCGATTGATGTCGTCTTTCTCGATATCGAACTCCGTCGTCATAACGGTTTAGACCTGCTTGAGCATCTCGATCAGCAACAGGTGGTGCTGGTCACCGCTCATGAAGAATACGCTCTGCGGGGTTTTGATCTGGGGGTGGTCGATTATCTCTTAAAACCCGTTTCCAGCCAGCGACTGGCGGTGACGATCGAGCGATTACGCAAGTCACTGATTGCTGCGGCGGTCCCTCTTAAATCGAGCAGCAGCACCGCGTTGTCCATTTTTCCGGTGGAGAGTATGCTGCTAATTCCTCCGGAAAAGATCTTATGGATTGAAGCCGAGAACAATTATTCTCGGATTCATGTTGAGGAGGGGCCTCCGGTGTTACTGAGACGGACATTGGGTGAGTGGGAAAACGTGCTCTTCGAGCCGCAATTTTCGCGAATCGGACGATCGCTGATGATCAATGTGCCCCGCATGCGATCCATGACATCGCAGCCAGAGAATGAATGGAAGCTGGAATTCTACGAAACGCTCAAAACGCTGAACATCGGTTCTACGATCGCCAGACGTCTGCGAAAATTTCTTTCCAATCCAACACCACCTTCGGTATAATCAAAGGTGTGTCCTTTTTTCTTCCCGCATGCGCCCCGCGGCCGCGAGTGATCGCCCATTTCAAAGTTGCATCGATTCGAGAAAAACGGACGCGGATAAATTGACGATCCCATCGCTGAGTAAAAAACAACGAGGCCGAGGGCTTTTTTCGGGTTCGTTGCGACGACATCGGGCTGATTCGCGGTCTGTGGCCGCGAATCAACGAAAAGCTTCGGAATCGGGAGCGTCAGTAGGTTTCAATTTCATCGACATTTACTTGTAGTCGATTCGCAATTGAGATCAGCGTCTCTTTTTGCACTCGTTGGACGAGACCTTGCTCGATGCGCGCAATCGTCTTGGCGGCCACGTTGGGTTCAAAGTCTTCTCGTCGCAATCCCCTCTGCTTCCGCAGACGACGTAGCGATGCGCCGAATGACTGTTCCGACTGCTGACGCTGCTTGGAAACATGACGGCGATACTCGGGATCAAATTCGTAAAGAATGGCCTCTGCGGCCGCCTCGTAATCGCCAAACCGCACGGTCTGGCCCGAATCTGTGACTGAGAACTTGTCAAAGTCGGGTTCGATTTTGTCTCCTGACGGTTCGAATGCGGAAAAGGGGACGGTGAGCGGTTCCAGGTTTCCGCGCCAGAGGGTGATCGTCTGATTGGCGGGATCGACACTGCCACCGAGGAAGAGATTCGGTCCGTTCTCTGCTTGCAATGCTTCGGCCAATTCCTCTGGTGGTAGAAACTCTTTTTTCGAGGCGGATGCAAATCGTCGAAAGCAACTGGTCAAAACGGGGATGGACAGTGGATTCAGGGCGTGGATGAGCAGTGCCTTACCGAGCGAACGAGGAGGTCCCAAGACGGTCTTGAGCAGGGCTTCCGTGAGATCCTTTTCGTAGCTCACCCAAAGCGTATCCTTCGTTGCCCGAGCAAGTGAATCTCGCAAGCCCCCTGTTGATGACACGACCAGCGGGTGCAGAAGTGAAAACCGATCCGAACGTTTCTTGGCCTTGTCGAGCAAGAACATTTGCAGCACGGCAGGTACGGTCTTGGTTTTCGCAGTCATGAGTTCATTCTCCGTCGTTGTCATCTGGGTCGTGAACGGGATTCGCCGGGTATTTCTCGTCCCATTTGCCACAGAGCATTTTCCAGGTTTCTTCCGTCTTGATGTGATCGACGATCTCATCCGGCACCTCAGCGGGATCCGGTCGTCGATCCATGAATTCACCCGTCCGCAAATTCATTCGCCATGCCTGCGTTCCTCGAATCATCGTCACGTGCGGAGGTTCTCGACTCGCCTTCTCCCGAATCTTGACCTTCCAGCGGGCTTTTCGAAGGGACGCGGAGAGTGGGAGATCAAACGGCACTGGCGCGCTCTCGCAAGCGAATTATCGACTCGACCGAATCTCGGATCAAGCTTTCAGGCGTGAGAATATGTCCACATTCTGTAAGTGTCAATCAGAGACATTGTGAGATCGCTCGGAACTTTGCTGAACAGTTGATCGTGTATACTACTGGCGCGTCGATTTCGTTTGCCGACCGCGATGGAGTTGACGGGATTCTGGATAAATCGTCGTAGTCAAAATACGGTGTGCGGGCGATTCTGCCTGCGGTGATTCAAAGTGAATGATTTCGGAATCAATGAATCCGTCGAACAACTTTCGGCGAAGACGACAAAGTCGTTGTGCGAGAAACAAGGGAATACGATGCATCAAAAGGTTTACTACGCGACGCTGTTATCCCTCGGGATGATGGCCGCAGGATTTGCCCTGGGGACAGAACCTGCAAAGATTTCTCGAACACTTCCACCACTTCCCGGCAAAGCCCCCGTCTTCGCCAGGATTACGAAAGTTGATTCCGAGAAAGGGACGTTCGATTTCCTGCTGTTGTTCGACGAAATCGTGAATACCGAAACGATCATCACCGACGGTCAGGGCAAGACTCTCAAGCAGACTTCCGACAGAGTGATGACGAGCGGCGTGATTGAGAAAACCGACCGTCCGCTCAAAGGGAGCATCGTGTCGACCGGCGAAGGGCGGATTATCCCGATGAACCAGGCGCAAAAAGAGT
>JBIKZJ010000480.1:0-4758 GCA_044354755.1 Schlesneria sp.
ACTGTGACCGCCACAGTAGGGGGTCAAACCTTTTCCGTTCCCGTCGTGGTCAAGAATCACGAGGCCCCCTCGCCGGTCAGTTTCAAAAATGAAACCCAGATGGCCCTGACCAAAGCGGGCTGTAACATGGGAGCCTGTCACGGTTCCCCTTCCGGCAAGGGGGGATTTCGTCTCTCGCTCCGAGCTTATGATCCTGTGCTGGATATCATGACCGTTCGCTCCGAATTCTTCGGGCGTCGGACGAACATCATGGAACCCGGCCAAAGTCTGCTGCTGCAAAAGCCGTTGATGGAAGTGGCACATGGTGGTGGAAAACGCCTGAAAAAGGGTGATGCGGCTCACAAAGCCTTGGAACAGTGGATTGGCGAAGGGATGCGGCTCGATGCCGAAACCGAGCCCGACCTGCTGAAGATTGAAACCGTCCCCTCAAAACGAATCCTGCGTCAGCCCGCCGCCCGTCAGCAGATTATGGTTCTCGGCCATTTCAGCGATGGCTCGATTCGTGATCTGACACCACTCACCGATTTTTCGTCGTCCAATGAAACCGTTGGTTCTGTCAGCGTGCAGGGATTGGTCACCAAGAATGGCCGTGGCGAAACGGCGATCCTGGCTCGGTATCTCGATAAAATGTCGACGACGTACCTGACCTTCCTCGAAGATGTTCCTGGATTCGCCTGGAACAATCCCCCCGAAACGAATTTCGTGGACACAGCCGTTTTCGAAAAACTGAAGCAACTGCAGATCCTCCCTTCGGATCTTTGCACCGAAGACGAATTCCTGCGTCGTGTCACGCTCGATCTGACCGGACGCCTCCCCACCGCTGAAGAAGCGATGGCGTTCCTGGCGGATAAAAGCCCCTCGAACCGAAACGCGCTGGTCGAACGTCTGCTCGACAGTGACGAGTACGCTTCGTTCTGGGCCCTGAAGTGGGGTGACGTGCTCCGTTCCAATAGTAAGAAACTGAAGACCGCAGGCGTCCACAAGTTTCGTCAGTGGATTTATGAATCGATCCGCAACGACAAGCCACTCGATCAGTTTGCCCGGGAACTGCTCACCGCCAACGGCAGTGTGTTCGAAAACCCCCCCGCAAACTTCTGGCGAGCCAGTCGGGATCCGCTGGATGCCACCGAAACCACCGCTCAGCTCTTCCTCGGCGTCCGCATCCAATGCGCCAAATGCCACAACCATCCTTTCGAACGCTGGACTCAAGATAACTACTACGGGATCGCCGCCGCCTTCGTTCGCGTTGGCCGCAAAAATTCTGCCGATGCGGAAGAAGAAGTGATCTTCTCGCAAGCGGGGGGTGAAGTGACTCAGCCGCGAACGAATAAACAAATGAAAGTCCACCTGTTGCTCAAGGGGGATGTCGATATCCCCGCTGACCAGGATCGTCGAGTTGTCTTCGCTCAATGGTTGACCGCTCCTGAGAATCCGTTCTTCGCGAAGTCGGTTTCCAACCGGATTTGGGGTCATCTGCTGGGTCGGGGGATCGTCGATCCGATCGATGACTTCCGTGACTCGAATCCCCCTTCGAATGCCCGCCTGCTGGACGAGTTGTCTCGTCAGTTTGCGGCGAACAATTTCAGCCAGAAATGGGTGATTCGAACGATCTGTAACAGTCGAACCTATCAGCTCAGTTCCCGCAAAAACCAGTTTAACAAGGATGACGAGATCTATTGCTCGCACGCCAACACCCGGTTGTTGTCGGCTGAGCAGTTGCTGGATGGAATCTGTGCTGTCACCAACGTTCCCGAACAGTTCCCCGGCATGCCGCTGGGAATGCGAGCATGTGAGTTGGCAGATCCACCAACCGACCATTACTTCCTCAAAGTCTTCGGTCAGCCCCAGCGGGAAATGGCATGTCAGTGCGAACGCTCCAGCGAATCCAACTTGTCGCAGGCACTGCAGATGATCAATGGTCCGGTCGTTCACAATAAGTTGCGAGCAGATAATGGCCGCATCGCGATGATGCTGAAGGAAAATAAGCCTGAAGAAGAAATCATCACCGCCCTGTATCTGGCAGCACTCGCTCGGACCCCGTCTGCCGAAGAGATGGTGGCTTCGAAGCAACACATTGCTGCACAGCAGGATCGTCGACAGGCGTTTGAAGATGTCGGTTGGGCGATCCTGAACTCGAAAGAGTTCTTGTTCCAACACTGACCGTGATGGATTTCGGGTTTACTGATCGAAACGGAAACTGTGGACGGCATAATGCCGTCTGCAGTTTTTTCTTGTCCAAGCTGCTGATTTGTCGGGACTTCGTTAGGGAAACCTATTTTGAGCCAACACGGATTTTGACGTCAGCCATGAGGAATCCGACCCATTTCGGGTTACAACGGGCGTCGCCTCCACAGCCCACATGTCTGGCCACGGGATATTGCTGTGACGGCGTGAATCACCGGAATGGTTATACGGCGGACGGATCGAACACGCTAATTTCAACCCCTAGCGCATTGGCGATCTTCATCAGCGTTTTCTGAGTCGGGCTATGCTCGCCCTGCTCCAATCGCGAAAGATGCGACTGCTGAATCCCGGTTCGTTTCGCCAACTCTTCCTGCGTAATTCCGGCCGATTCGCGTGTGTTTCTCAGTCGTGTGCTCACAAATTGAAGCCATGGCTTCAACGCATCAGCGCGAGAGATCTCCATCGTGCGAATGCCGACAACGCGTGGGTTCATAATCTCCAAAATCGCGCTGCATGCCGCTTCTTTCTCGTCTTCATCCTCATGAGACAACAGTGGAAGAAGCGCCTGCAAATCGTCGATATCGCTTTTCGTCAGCCGCCGAAGGCGTGCTTCAACCAACTTTCCAACCGCGATCTGCACCGGATCGTCATTGATATGCGTGGTTGCCATGAACGAGCCTATCTCTTCTTTAATCATAAATATTGTAATTGTATGCGTGAGCTAGCCGCCAAATGTATTATGTTACATTTATCGACCTATTTAATTTTCGTTCGTAAAATCTTATGCGTGACCGCATATGGTGCCGCTGACCAAGAGAGAATTCTGTAAAGTCTATAGCGGTGTCGCTTGAAAATGTAATCGGCAATCAAGAGAGAAATCCGTAATCTCCATTGCGGTAGCAGCGTAAACGACGTCTCATTGTAATCTTGGTTCCCTGTGGCGTGGGGCCGTTGTTTTGTTTTTTAATTGTCCCGAGAGTGATGATCGTTCTTCTCTCCATATCCATTCCAAAAAACACTCGCACATTCACATTCCCGCACACACCGCCGCCATCGCGCACCTCATAAAAGTCCTCAACCGACCTTACGTCCACTTCCTCACAATGCGTCGGATCGGAACTTGTGGCCATAATTTTAAACTGCATGGCAAAGTGCGAATACCCACGTTCACCCACTGTCGCGAGTGCCTCTTCAAAGGCGATATCCAAAATGGCGACCGTCCACAGATATCCCATCGGCGAGCCCCCGCCTTCCCACACACCAACTTTGAGCGGCTTCCGATTCGTCATTCGACTTCTCCTTGTTTCGGCGATCCATCAACACATTATGCAATCTAAAACACATAAGACAAGTGGAAAACACCGAGAATCCAGCGATTGATCTGCCATATTTGACGTAAGTTGTTTCAATTTTTGATTTTGTGACGCTTCCCCTTTTTGCGATCGTCGCCCGTCAATTGGTTCGACGATTTACCAGCAGCAGGTGGTCCGTCAAGTTGATCTCGCCGATGAGAACGACCCCATGGAACCCGTTTTTCTGGCGAGAAATCGCTACAATCCGTAACAGACCATTCTCGACCTCAATCGACCAGGCGGCGAAATGCCATACAAAACGTTGTTATTACTCAGGCATGCCAAATCGAGCTGGAAAAATCCACAGTGGGCAGATCATGATCGCCCGTTGAATTCCCGTGGGCGTCTGGCGGCCCAAAGGATGGGTCGTTTGTTATCCGACGAGGGACTTACTCCGGATCTCGTCCTCTGTTCGACTGCACTTCGCGCCCGGGAAACGGCCGAGCTGGTTTTTGCCAATTCCGTCACTCACGCCACGATCCTGTATCGCGAAGACCTGTACCACGCCGAACCGGCTCAACTTTCACGAATTCTCGCGGAAGTGAGCGAGCCTGTCCCGCGTCTGCTGCTGATTGGCCATAATCCGGGTTTGGAACAGTTTCTCTCACAACTCACCACGGCCTCTTGCAGTTTTCCCACGGCGGGTCTGGCACAAATTCAACTCGAACTGCCCGCTTGGAGTCAGTTCCACCCGACGACTCGTGGTGAACTGATTCAGTTCTGGCGACCACGGGAACTCGACTCGGACAGATAAAACCCGAAAAAAATCGACCGCGAAGGAACATCCTCGTGGCAAAATATCGGTAAAAAATCGACGGACTTCCCTGCGAGTTGCGGTGGCACATCGTGTTTTTTCGTGAAAATTCAGTGACTCGATTGACTCAGTATGAATAATGGGTTCATAATCAAAATTTCATTTTTTCAGATTTTGGTTTTTGGATCTTCATGAAGATTTTGCTTATCAACGACTATGACGCTTTGGTCGGTGGGGCCGAAGTGATCGTTGCGAGCTTAATCTCTGAACTGCGGCGGCGGGGACATGATGTTCGTCTCTTCTCTTCCTCGGCTTATCCTGCTTCATCAAAGGTGATCGCTGACTATCGCGGTTTTGGCACAACCGGACGATGGCGAACGTTGTTGCAATCGGCGAATCCCTTCGCCGCACGAACTCTGCGGCACGCCTTAAAGGAGTTTCGCCCTGACATCGTGCATGTCAATCTCT
>JBIKZJ010000481.1:0-4756 GCA_044354755.1 Schlesneria sp.
ATTTTCACCAACAAATGACAATTCCACCTCCGCGACATCCGCGACCAGCCAACCGAAAAAGGAAATCTCAGACAATCCTGTTGGGGCCGTGAATCCGGCAGCGATTGGCTGCGAAGCGGCTGCCGAGGGGGTGTCGCCGATTGCCATGCAGTCCCAAGTCACCGCAGATCGGTTTTTGTCACCGATTGCGTTGATCCCAGCGGATGATCAGCGATTGGGACCGCAAGCCAGTTCCAATCGGTTTCGTTGCAGCGACAAGGGTTTTCTTCCCCTATTACAGGGGGATTATCTGGATTTACTCGATTGGACCGCCCGGCAGGTGGCACCCGGCAAGCGAGGAACCACTCCACCGTCGACGCCGTCTCTTTTCCAGCGATTAAGCGGCAAACTTCCCACTGCCACCGCTTGGGTCGAGTTGGTGCAGGATTTCGGCAAATTATTCGCCACTGTTGCCGGTCATCCCCAGACGATCCGTGCGACACGGAGTCGAATTTCCGGCTTTCCTCACCGCATGCGCCCCGCGTCCGCGAGTTATTGCCATCTTCTGAGTAGCATCGATCCGGGAACATGGACTGAGGCAAATTGACGATCCCCTCGCTGGTCAAAAAATCAACGAGGCAGGGGTTTTCGTTGGCCTTGTTGCCAATTGAACGCGTTTTCATGCGTTTTCCGGCAGCGCAACCACGAAAAACTTGTGATTCCGTGCCTCGTAAGACGCTTTCGCCCCTCCCACTCCGCCGTCATTAGCCGTACTGACTCGGCAAACCGAAATTACTCTTGTGTCCCCTGGTTTCGTCTTGTCGACTTCGGCATTTTACTCAGATTGGGCTGATATTGCCAATTCTGTTACCAAATTGTTACCAATTTTCGCCGTGGTGACATGACTTGCACCGCAACCATCGATTCGACGCAGAACGAACGCTCCGCCCTGGCGTCGAGATCGAGTCCCGTGAAGAGAAGCTGGCCACTCTTGAGGTATCGAAAGGCGGAACGAATGCCGATTGAACTGTCAGAACGTCAGGATTGTCAGGCATTGAAACTGACCGGTCCTTCTGGAATGAAGTCGATGGAATAGCGAGGCAGAAAGGCTTGTTCCACGATTTTGGCACTGATAAATCGGTCGGTTCGGAAGCTGTGTACTTCAGCGGTTGAGAGTTCCACGGCATACATGACCAAATTGCCTTCGGCAGTAATTCGCAGTGAATACGGCTCGATCAGGCAAGTAGTTTGCTGACCGCTTTCGTTTCGGTAAACCATTTCGACGCGGAGTCGGTTGACTGCCGCGAAACGGACGCGATCGAGCATGCTGTGGTGCGGAGTACCGGTGGCGATGACTTCACCCTCTTGCAGAGCAGCAATCGCGGGCAGGATCGTGGCCGGAATGCGATCGGGATGTTCAAGCCACGAGAAGAACGCGGGTAGTTCGCTCCAGAAGGAATCAAATGGTGGTAACGTCTGGAGTTGATGGGAAAGCTGGTCTTTCCAGCCTGTCGCACATTGGCTTTTGTGACTGTCGAGATCATCGAGGGTAGGAAAGGTGATATTCTTGAAAATACATTTCTTGGCCAACACGGCTTTGACTTGCG
Organism: Schlesneria sp.; assembly: GCA_044354755.1. Taxonomy (GTDB): domain Bacteria; phylum Planctomycetota; class Planctomycetia; order Planctomycetales; family Planctomycetaceae; genus Schlesneria. Next base: position 1,587 of record JBIKZJ010000481.1, read on the forward strand.
GGGCGACATCGCCGGACTCCGGTCGGCGGAAGAAATTGACGACATCGTAGAGGTCGCGCGGGCGGGTGCGTTCTTTCAACGCACGGATTTTCTCAGCGAATACTTCGGCATAGGAATAACTTTGGATGTTGATTCCGTCTTCGGGGTAATCGCTATAGTCGTGTCGTACCGGGGTCATGACCGGTGCGTCGACGAGGACTTCGTCTGCCGAAAGGTCAAGTTTGATTTTCGGCATGGAATGTTTGCTGCCGAATCCCACGGGACCGCCGTAGTAGATGCGACCCTGACACGCATCAACGCCGTGCGGATTCTGGAAGATCTCGAATTTCAGGCGATCGGCGGGTATTTCGATGCCGGTGCGCTCATAAACCCAGCCCGCGATTTCCGTGAAGACGCCACGCAAAAAATCTGGATTGACATGGTTTGCGTTGCACAACGTGAAGTCGAGGTCTTCTGAAAAACGATAGGTCTCAAAATAGCATTTTTTGAGGCAAGTGCCGCCCTTGAAAACCCAAGTATCTCGCAACGTCGGATGATGGTTGATACCTGCGAGGAGCCATCCCAGCACGTAATCTTTTTCAATGACGTTTGGTAGCAGATTGGCCTCGGTCGCCCGTTCAAGGATTTCGTTCTTGGAGATCATTCTGGCCTCCCGGTTTCAATTGGCAGGGTTCCAGGAACGAAAAGCCGCCAGCGTGTAATCAGCCTGTCACCCTTGAGCGATGGGTCAAGCTGTGCTTTCCCTTGCGTCAGCCGTAATTTGCAGGCGGCAATCATAGGATGGCTTTCGCCAAGGGTTTGCTCGGCCAGGAATCCAAGGCGTTTGAACACCGCACCGTTCCCAAGTTTGTCTGCATACTCGACCAGCCGATCAGGATTAAAATGGGTGCTCTTGAAGAACTCTTCTAGACAGTCAGTGACGTGTTGGATGCCGCCACCGCACCACGGGTTCGCGAGCATGTCCACGATCGTTTTCGTCGGATCGGAAACAAGTATTTTGATTTCCTTTCTCCAAATCGTCTTGGTTCCAAAATGCAGTTCGGGTGGAGCGTGGGTCACCACAAATGGGATGTTATGTATCACGGTATGGCGTTTGGGAATGGGCCGTCCGCTGACCACGCAAATGTCCCGAAATATCTGTTCGGTGAGATCCCAATGTTCTGCCGCCGACCATCCTCCGAGATAGGCCGGACCGAAAAGTTCCGGCACCAGTACCCAGGCATCTTCGATCGCGCGATCCGTGTTCGTTGCTTCTACGGGTACCGGAACGTAGACCCCACGCTTGATGCGAGAAAGCCAGCCTTGGCGGCACCAACGTGCGAGGGTTTTGGCGATCTCGTCATTGGCACCTCCCAAGATTCGTGTCGCGTCACCGACGGTCAGAACCTCGCCGCCTTCGCGAATAAGTTTTCCGAGGCGTTCGCGTGACCGGGAGCTTCTGGTTCCGTCCGACATAATCCATCTAACCGTTTGTAATTCATCAAAAACGTGATTTACTCAGGTTTCAATGTATCATTGATCGACGGAGAAGTACATCACAAATTGACTTGTGCCCGATTGTAGTGATTTATTCGCGTTTCAGTGTACCACTACAATCGAATGTCGGCTGTTGGAACCTTGGTGCTGAAACAATGCATCCGAACTCTAGTCACCAAGGTGATTTGGTTCCGGTTGATGGCCGGATTGAGGATTACCGATGCTGGCTGTGTAACTTGGCAATGTGTGGCGAGATTGGCTTCTTTGGCATGGTTTTTTCTGCTTGAGTCTCTATGAAATATGCGAATCGTGGGGACACTGTACAAATCGTGGGGACACTGCGCTGGCTTGAAATTGTGTTGGGGTTTTGCTTAAATTGTTGGAATGACAGGTTTTGATCTGTTTTGATTTGGAGCGGGATGATGGCGAGGATGGCTCGAGCGGAAGTGTTTGCTCCTGATGAGGTTGCGGTTGTCCATGTAATGAATCGTGTGGTTCGTCGCTGTTATCTGCTGGGTAACGATCCCGTGAGTGGCAAGAATTACGATCATCGCAAAGTCATGATTGAAAATCAGTTACAGCGATTGGCCGGTGCTTTCGGGATCGACCTGCTGGGATTTGCCATCATGTCTTTTGGTCATCTCCGCTGATTCTTTTGCCCTGTCTTCCCTCCAAAAATCCCTCTTCTGTCTCCCGAAATCCGCTTTTTAAACCACCAATTCTGTCGAATAGTCAAAAAATCTTGAACTGACCTGCGAATGTGTGCTGTTCGAGACTTCTCGTCGGTTATAATTTTGAATTGAATACACCGAAGTCGAAGGATGGATCGATGACCAAAACTGCAGCCCAGTTGCTGGCAACCTTTGAATTGCTTGAGCCTGAAGAAAAGCATGAACTCTTGACCGAGATGCTGCGACGCAGTGGTGAGTTGCCGGATACGTTTCTGTCCGACGACGATTTCATCAGATTCGCGGATGGACTTTTTCAAACCCTCGATGCTGAGGAATCCAATGCCCCCCGGCCCCACACGAAATGAGGTCTGGTTGGTCGACTTGGGGATGGCGGCAAAAGTCCGTCCTTGCCTGGTTCTCAGCACCTCATCCGATGACTCGAATGACCGGGTCCTGACAACCGTGATTCCACATACGACAAGCACACGAGCGTCACGATTCGAAGTGCAATCCGACGTTCCATTTCTAAAACCGGGTGCATTTGACGCACAGAATCTGATCACCATTCCGACCGTAAAATTGATTCGGCGTCTTGGTGCTTTAACAGATGACCAGATGACACAGATTGAATTTGTCCTCAAACAATGGCTCGGGCTTCAATAAGGTAAACGCCAGCCATGGGATGTGGTCAATACCGCTGGAAGACACGTACGACGACCAACGGGCACGAGAATGATTAAGAGTAACTGGAACGAATTCAGGGGACACTAATGGAAAGGGGACGAATTCAGGGGACACTAAAATAATTTCGGTTTGCCGAGTCAGCAGGCTAGTGACGGCGGAGCGGAAGGGGGTAAAGCATCTCAAGGGGCACGGAATCACAAGTTTTTCGTGGTCGCGCTGGGACCGATCAGGAAAACGGCACCAGTTTCGATCAGATGGCGGGAGCCATCTGGAGGTCGGTTACGTTAGAGTTTTTTCTGCTTTTTCTTTTGAAGCAGCTCTCTCAATTTGTTTCCTTCC
>JBIKZJ010000108.1:0-15614 GCA_044354755.1 Schlesneria sp.
CCCCTCCCGAGGCCACCAGCAGATCCAACGCCATGTTGTTGACGATGGTCTGTGGTCCGCTTTGCTGGCCGAAGGCATCACCGATCGAACGCTGCTGCTGGACTCCCGAGAGCGTGGTGGCGAACTGTTGATGCTGCACATAAGACAACCGCAGGGCTTCGCGCGCAACCGCCTGCTCAAACATCAGGGCATCCAGCGTCTGCGGGATTGTGGTGGGCCGAATCATCTTATTTTTGACTCGATTACGCAGTTCGCGTTCATCGCAGTCGTAAGGGACCCACCGCAAAATCTTCGGTAAGGTCGCTTCGGCCAGGACATTCGAGATGGAATAGCTCATCCCCAGATTGGCGCTGACAGTGCGGTTGAAGACGCCGCCGAAAACCGAGAAAACGTCGGTGGTGGCACCCCCAATATCAACCCCCACGGCATTGATCCCCAGTCTTTCTGCGATCGTTCTGAGGATATCACCCACGGCACCCGGTGTCGGCATGATCGGGGCATCGGCCCACGAAATCAGTTTGTCGTAGCCGGGAGCATGTGCCATGACGTGCTCGAGGAACAGATCGTGTACACGATCACGGGCGGGGCCGAGGTGTTCTCGTTCCAATTGAGGCCGCACATTGGGGACGATCGATAATTCGACCGAGTCGCCCAATACTTCTTCGACCAGCGGGGCCGCCTCTTGATTTCCGGCAAAAATCAACGGCATTTTGTATTGGCCACCGAATCGGGGTTGTGGCTTGGCGGGAGCAATCAATTCGGCCAGTTGGACCACGTGCGATTTTGTCCCGCCGTCGGTTCCCCCTGCGAGCAGAATCATATCAGGGCGAAGTTCTCGAATCCGCTGGATCTGCTCGAATGGTTTGCGTTTATCGTTTGAGGCCAGTGTCTCCATGACGATGGCCCCGGCACCGAGTGCGGCTCGTTCGGCACTGGCGGCCGTCATCTCACGGACGACTCCCGCCACCAGCATCTGTAAGCCCCCTCCGGCACTGGAGGTCGAGATGTAGAGATCACAACCTTCTTGACCACGAGCCGGTCGGATGATCTGGCCATGCTCGTCAATCAATCTGCGGCCAGCCAGTTCACCCACTTCGGTGGTCGCGTTGACCACCCCCATGGTGATATCGGCGGTCGGCTCTTCGACCGTGGTGGGGGCCTCGCCCCGAAAGGTTTGCCGGTAGACGCCATCGACGAGTTCGATCAGGATGGCTTTGGTGGTGGTACTCCCACAATCCGTAGCGAGGATGACGCGGAGTCCCTCGGGATCGGTCACGTGTTTGATCAGATGCGAAGGCTCACGCGTACCGGAAGTCATGACGACACCCTCGACGAAAGGTGAGGCAACGATCCACAGCCTGGGGACGGGGTTCTGTTCCTTTTGACAAAATCGAAATCGGTCCGGCGGTTTAGGACGATTCAAGACGTTTTACGATGTTGTCTGTGCGGGAACATGGCCCCGGATCCCCGGTTCTGGCTGTGAACGGTCACCGATGAAGCGGATCATCTGTGTGATGCATCAGTTGTGTGATGCATCAACTGTGTGATGCATCAACTGACTTTTGCGGCACATTCACGGACGTGTCGCAAGCAGGCGTCAATATCCGCGAGCGGATTCTTGGCGTTTTCTTCGTACTCGACCGCAACCAGGTATTGGTACTTGAGTCCCTTGAGTGCCTTGAGCAATTCGGTCACTTTCAGATCTCCTTCACCGGCGATCTTGAATTGCTTCTGGCCACCGGGGAGTGATTTGACGTCTTTCAGATGGACACCGAACACGCGGGCCCCCAATCGATGGACGGCATCAACGGGATCTTCGTCGCTGCGCAGGAAGTGACCGGTATCGACGCAAGCCCCAATTTTGGCATGCCGATCTTTGACCACTTTTTCGACATCGCTGATCTTGTTGTAGCGATGGCCGGGACCATGATTGTGGATGGCGATCGCGACATCGTATTCGGCGACCAGTTTATCGAGCAGGTCGAAGGTGGCGTTGTCGGGATTTGGGTCGGCGCTGATGGATTTGATTCCCATCGCTTTGGCAAATTCAAATCGTTCGCGAGCGGCGTTTTCGTTGGTATCGAATGGCAGAACTCCGTAAGAAATGAGTGTGACACCCGCCTTGGCCAGCGTCTCTTTTTGAGTTTCAATGTGCTTGGGCAAGCTCCCCATCGGAACGTGGTTGGGGTACGCTTCCCAATACTTCAGGCCGAGGGTTCGAGTCTGCTGCAGGGCTTCTTCAACCTTGAATTCTCGCAGGGAATAGCTTTGTAGCCCCATTTTCAGGCCGAGGTACGGATCCTTGACATCGACCGCGGCGGAAACGCGAGAGAAGGCAAGAGCGGCGGCACCCACAGCACCCGCTTGTAAAAAATCACGTCGATTCAACGGCTGAGTCATGTTTCATTCCTGGTGAAAGAAAAGCGAAGGCGATTGCGTCTCATTCTCGAATCGCCCCATCATCGTTCAGTTCCAATTCAAACCCGAACGCCGGTTTGTTTGAGCGTCCCTCGCCAAATGAACACGGAACCGAGTCCGTCATTCGATCGAAAGCCACGCTGGTAAAATACCGACCTGCCGTCGGAAGTGCGAATGAATCGGGCTCGCAACAAAATCGTTTTCTGTAAACAGCCCGATAGCGAGGACGTCTGGGGATCCCTTTTTGCCCGGTGAGGCCCCGGTCAAAAAGGCGAAGCCCTCGCTCAGAAGGCGAAGTCGGCGTCAGGAAGGCAGTGTGCTCGGGAAGTTGTTAGGATGTCGCCAGTTTCAGACTTGGTATTGGTGGAAGGTTGCAGAATGACAGATTATTTCCGATGTAATACGATCCTCGAAACGATGGGGGATGCGCTACCGCTGTTTGGCAAGGACCAGTTTGCGTCACCGACTCGATCCACAATCCCCATGCTGACCATGCTGCGACATCGTCGAGACCTGTTCAACAAAATCATTGGACAAATGGGGTTTTCTGGCGATTACGATTTGTGTCTCGAGCACCCGGTCAGCCCACCCCTGGGAGAGGGCAAAGCTTCATGTACGGATGTGATGATCACTGCGGGAACCAGTGGTTTGGCCATTGAAGGCAAATGGACCGAACCGATGTACGAAACGGTGAGTGAATGGCTGAACCAGCGGGAAGATCAGACGAGTCGTCGTCAGGTGCTGCAGGGTTGGCTGAGTCTGTTACAGCCGCACGTGGAAAAAACGCTGGATCTTTCGGATTTCGATTCGGTGATTTATCAGATGTTACATCGAGCGGCATCGGCGGCGAGGGCGGAACAGCCCGTCATGGCGTACTTTCAGTTCAAGCCATCACCCGATCCTCGTACCGCCGCACCCAACGAGACGCTGGAAAAACTGAGTGACTTGTGGAACCAGTTGGGGGGACCGACTGCGTTTCCGTTTTACCTGGTGGAAATCGAAATCCATCCCACTGACGCGTATGCCCCTTTGAGGATGCTGGCGAAAGGGGATAAATCGACGGCAAAAATTGTGCGTGCGGCGTTGGAACAACCTGTGCCGCTCCTGTCTTTTTCCAACGTTCGCTCAAGAAAAGTGGGATCGTGAGCTTGAGGGGCGGAAACGGTTGTTGAAATGGTCAAAAGTAGTCAACATGACAGGCTGTGTGACTTGGCAAAGTCTTGTGATGGGCTGATCGAGTCCATCGTCAGGTGATCCAGCGAATCTTAGTGAGAATCCTATGTTAAAATTTGCAAGAATGTTGATCGTGTATCAGGCCATTGTGATCGGCCTGCTTTGGGGAACGGCTTCGGCACCAGTTCACGCCGAGGATGCGACGAACGTCAAGTCCGTGCTCGAAGCCGCCGTCAAAGACAACAAGCTGACGATCGGTGCCGACAACACCACGTTTGGCGATACGGCACCGGGGATTCCGAAAAAACTGACCGTCAAATATCGCATCGATGATGAGAAGCTCAGTCGTGAAGTCGGTGAAGGGGGAAAACTCGAAATCGTTGTTCCAGCCGGCCGTAAATTGGTCATTGTGGAAGCGATTTATGGACCCGCAGATGGTTCAAAGCCTTCACAATTCGATCCCAGTATCGCGCCTGAAGAAGTCATCGAGACACTGCCGGGATTCAAGATTGAACACGTTTTCAAATCAGATCGAACCAAGGGGGGCTCGTGGATTAACCTGACGAAAGATCCCCAGGGACGTCTGCTATTGGGGGGACAGCGAGGTCAGGCGATCACGCGAGTGACTCTCGACGGTGGCAAAGTCGTCAAGGAAGAACTGCTGACGATTCCCGTCACCGAAACGATGGGGATGCTGTTCGTGGGAAATGTGCTGTATCTCAACGGAGCAGGAAGCGACGGGAAGTATTGCTTATTCCGCTGTAAGGATACGAAGGGGGACGACAGCTATGACGATGTGGAATGCTTGCGTGAGTGGCAGGGGGGAGCCGGCGAACATGGTGCGCATGGGATTGTCCTGGGGCCAGACGGAATGCTGTACATCGTCTGTGGGAATTTCGTGGATGTCCCCAAGGACCTGACAACGACTTCGCCGCACCGTAACTATGGCGATGACCTGGCACTGAAACGAGCCGAAGATGGCAACGGTTTTGGTGCGGGGCGGCAACCCCCCGGTGGCTTTGTGGCTCGCGTCGATCTGGATGGCAAGAATGCCGAACTGTATTCCTCGGGTCAGCGAAACACGTATGACATCGGTTTTAATGCCGATGGAGAATTATTTGGCTTCGATAGTGACATGGAATGGGATTGGGGGAGCCCGTGGTATCGTCCGGTCCATGTATTCCATTCGGTCCGTGGTGGAGACAACGGCTTCCGGGAAGGGAGTGCCAAGTGGCCTGAGTACTATCCTGATAGTCTGCCTCAAACTACGACGATCGGCATTGGTTGTCCGACCGGTGTCGTCTTTGGAACAGGTGCGAAATTCCCCGCCAAATATCAAAAGGCCTTTTATATTTGCGATTGGACTTATGGTCGACTGATTGCGGTGCATCTGACACCCCGTGGAGCCAGTTATACGGGGACGTTTGAAAATTTTGTTGCTCCGAAATCGCTGCGGTCCCCTTCGGGAAAGACTCCGTTCAATTTGACCGATGTGGTGATTGGTGATGACGGCGCGATGTACTTCACGATCGGCGGCCGGGGAACTCAGGCGAGTTTATTCCGCGTCACTTACACGGGGACCGATCCGGCAACGCCGATACCCGCAAGCCAGCTGCAGGAAACTGCCGGATACGAGTTGCGAGATCTGCGTCACAAGTTGGAGTCGTTCAATATCAATCCCGATCCTGCGGGGGTCGAGTTTGCCTGGGCTTACCTGAATCATCCGGATCGCTTCATTCGCTACGCAGCTCGTTTGGCCGTGGAACGGAATCCGGTTGCGACATGGCAAGCGAAAGCCTTGGCGGAAAAACGGCCCAATGCCGCATTCACCGCCTTACTGGCGCTGGCTCGACTGGGAGACGCAGAGACGCAGCCCGCGATTCTGAAATCATTGGTTGCGATTCCATCCGCCAATCTCACCGAGCAACAAACACTCGAGAAATTGCGGGTGATTCAAGTTTCGCTTGCCCGGCAGGGTCTTCCTGCGGGCGAGATTGCAAAGCAGGTCATCGCGGATCTTGATTCGCAATTTCCCGCCAAAAGTGAATCCCTCAATCGCGAGTTATCTCAGGTGCTGCTGGCTCTCAGCTCCCCTTCGGCGGTTGCCAAAACGGTGGGTCTCATGAAGGGGGCGTCCACGCAAGAAGAACAAATGGCTTACGCGATGCATTTGCGGAATATCAAGTCGGGGTGGAATGTTGATCTACGCAGAACCTATCTGTCATGGTGGAACGCCGATCGCTCGAATGATCATCCTGCACAGGTCAATCAATGGTTTGAAGACGCTGGAATTCCGTTTAATAATGGGGCGAGTTTTGCCAACTTTCTGCTGCAGGCGCACGAGGCGGCTAAGTTCACGATGCTGCCGGATGAGATCCTCGCCACGAACGACATCTTGTCGGCGTACAGTGAAATGCAGAATCGACAGCCGCTCCTGCCGAAGAATGCGGCCTCGCGGAAACTGGTACAGGAATGGTCGACAGCCGATTTACAACCGCTGCTGACTCAGGTGAGCAAAGGTCGCAATTTTTCGCGTGGCCAAGAAATTTATGTCGAGGCGCAATGTGCGGCCTGCCATCGTTATGGCGATCGAGGGGGAATGATTGGCCCTGACCTGACCGCAGTCGCGACGCGTTTCAAGCGACAGGACATTCTGGAATCGTCGACCGAGCCTTCGAAAGTTCTTTCGGAACAGTATATGAACACCGCAATCGAGACCACCGCAGGCAAGGTCTTTATCGGACGGATTGTGGAAGAGACGCCGGAAAACGTGGTGCTGCGAACGAATCCACTGCAGCCGGAAACGGTCACGATCAAGAAGTCCGAGATCGAGTCACGAGCGCTCTCTAAGACCTCGCCGATGCCCGCTGGCTTGCTCAACAATTTCTCTCAGGAAGAGATTCTGGATCTGTTGGCCTATCTGGAATCGCTGGGGAGTTCCGCTCATCCGAATTTCAAACCGTAAATTCCGGTGAGGTTCGCTGGGAAGAAACGAGTCGGTTGAGATTCAAGTTCCGCATGAGGCGTGGTGCATTATTGCACCACGCCTCATCGGCATTTCGTGGGGTGCTGATGGTTGGCGGGTGTTCTCGCGGAAGTCCGTTTACGGGTAGCGTAGGGATTACATCAATGCCCATTGGGGGACGAGTTTAAACAGTCCGATGGCCATTAAGACACCAATCGCCGGAATGAGAACCGTGGTGACAAATATCGGACCGTACGCACGGGCGTGGGTCTCGCCACAAATATTGTGAATCAGCATCACGACATAACCATTGGCGGGAAGCGAATCCAAGGTTCCCGATGAGATGGCAACGACGCGATGCAAGGCCCGCGGAGCGACCCCCAGCTGGTCAATGTAAATCGGCTTGATGATCGGGAACGCAATTCCCTGTCCCCCCGAGGCGGAACCGGCGATTGCCGCGATCACCGCAACAGCAATCGCAGCACTCAACAGGGGGTCTCCTGGCAAATGGGTGACCCAGCTGACAACGAGTCCGAATGCTGGCAGAGTTTTAATCGCCGCACCAAATCCGACCATGGCACTGGTCGAAGCGACTGCAATCAGTCCGTGCGAAAACCCTTCGCCAAAGCAGCTCCAGACATCGCGCAAGCGTCGCCGAAATACCACAACTGCAGCGAGGACCCCCAGAAAAATGGCGAGTGTCCCGTCTTCTGGAAATTGACTCAAGATCCGCTCAAGCAGCACCATGCGACCTGTGGGGATGCAGGTTGCGGCAATCGAGTGACACAACCAGGGGAGAATATTGAGTGACAGCAGTGTCACCAGCAATGGGACGAGGGCGAGCCAGAGCGAGGGGGCAGCCAGGGATCCTGCTTCGCTAGTGGTCTCGGGACGATCGGTAGGGCGTGGGACAAAACCAAGTCCCGCTTTCACCTTGTGCCGAAGCGTCCGTTCGAGATACCACTGTCCTGAAAAAAACATGAAGATCGCCACGATGAGACTGACTGGCCAGCCGGCGCGGGCATCGGTCAGCGGCAGGCCGGTCGCCGAATCGATCAGATACTTGATGGGGATCAGGTTCTGAATTTCCGGCGATCCGGCAGAGGTCATAGTGAAGGTGGCCGACCCAAATCCGATCGCCGCCGGAATCAACTCACGCGGAAGGTTGGCTTTGCGAAACAACTGAACTGCGAGGGGATAAACCGAAAAACCGACCACAAACAGCGAGACCCCACCGTAGGTCAGCACGGCAGCCGAGAGCACTACCGCGAGGCATGCACGCTCGGTCCCTAATCGATGTCCGACGGCCTGGGCAATTGTCACCGCCGCTCCGGATTGGTCCATCAATTTCCCAAAAACCGCCCCAAGGGCAAACATGAGATAAAACCGTTTCACATAATCGGCAAAGCCGGTCATGTAGGCTTCATTCATCTGTACCAACGGATCGACACCACTCAGCGTTGCCGCAAGCAAGGCACAAAGGGGGGCGATGACGAAAATGCTCTTGCCACGGATCACCAGCGTCATCAACAGCGCCATGCAACCGAAGAGAACAGTCAGATGATACAGGTCAATCCACATGTACAGAGGTCTTTCTGGCGAGCGGACAGAAATAAGAAAAGCTGCCCCTCAAGCACAGGAACTCGCTGCATGCCCACACGAGAATTGGGAGCGGCTTCAGCGAGCGACCTTGGTTCGAGCAACCAATGCCCAGTGTATCAGGAATCTTGCGCCACGTAACCGGGGCTTGAGCGGTGGATCGGATATGGGGTGGCTGGCGGGATCTCAAATCGTCGCACAACAACGGCTGGGATTTTGAGGGTGCAGCAGCAGAGTTCCTGTTTCGTTGCGTTGAAAGCGATCTGCAGAAAAAGAAACAGGACATCGAGGACCGATTGGTCCAGGATGTCCTGTTGATTCATTACCGTTGATGGGGATGAATCGCTCAGTCGCTCAGTCGATGATCATCGAACTACCACAGCAACAGATTGATCTCCATCGCACTTAGTTGGCGGGAGCAGGTTCCGCAGCGGGGGCTGCGGCTTTCTCTTCGGCCTTTTCGTCGAGCAGCTTCTGGACGATCAATTCCAGCTTTTCGTAGTCATGATACCCAACCACCTTCACACGGACTTTTCCGGTTCGATCAAAAAACATGGTCGTAGGAAAACCGCTGAATTGAGGAACTTGATCCATCACCGATTCATTGAGCAGGGCGCAGCGATAATTCATTTGCTGCTGCTCACGAAACTCGTTGATGAGCTTGTTTGCTTGTTCTGGCTCAGGAGATTGCTCTTGGTTGAGTCCCACGATGGCCAGCCCGGCCTCTTCAAATTTTTTCTGGAGTGCGACGAAATGCGGGATTTCCATCTTGCACGGAGGGCACCAGGTTCCCCAGATGTCGACGATCAAGACTTTTCCCTTGAAGTCTGCGAAGGCGATCGGTTTGTCATCGGTATCCTGTAGTTGAAAGTCGAAATCAAAGGGTTGATTCCTGGCGAACAATTGATCAATTTCGGCCAGCGTCTTCAGACGATTGGCTTCGGCCTGCAGACGAAGCGCCTCGGTTGCCTGAGCTTTGAATTCGGCATACCCTTCGAGCGCACGGACGTTTGCCAAGTCCGCGTCGCTATCGATTAAACCGAGGTCGCTGAAGCCAAGCCCAATCGCCTCGTTGAGGCTATTCAGTGCTTCTGCAGCCTTCTCTTCGTGGGCCAAGGCACAGGCTTCGTTATAAATCAGCTTGCTTGCCAGTTCGCGAACTCGGGGGTTCTCGGCAACTTCAGGCTGAACTTGGATCCCTTTTCTCACATAACCTGCGGCCTTTTGAAATGTCGCAAATTTGCCATCGGTGGTATCGTCCAAAGCCTGCTTTGATAACAGGTCTGCGAGGATGAACATCAGATTGATGTTCTCGGGATCGCCGGGAATTGCTTTTTCCAGGGTTGTAACCACCCCAACCATATCCCCTTGTTCCATCAGTCTCTGGGCTTCACCGAAATACTCGCGCGTCGTCTTGGGTTTCTCTTCAGCAACCTCTTCTGGTTCGGAGGCGGGTTCCTTCGCGGATTCGACGACGGCGGGCGTGACTTCCTCGGTCATTTTCACAGCGGGCTTAACCTCGGCCGTGACATCAGATTCTTCGGCCTCGACGTGATTCTCAGGGGCTTTTTCAGCAACAGCAGGGGGCTCGGCATTTCGTTGCACTGTGGCAGGGGGAGCCGCAGGCCCACCACATCCCGCGACGACCACGACCAGACAGAGCGAAATTCGACGGAAATACATGACAAACCCTTCCTTGATTCAAATCGCAAATTCGGAAATCACCACACTTGGGATAAATTAGACCGTAAGCCGACTGAGACAGCAACCAGTCCCGCAGGAAAAACAGTGATGGAGGCCAATCATCTCCAAAATTCCATCCCAAAACTGATCCGGTAAAACTCATGATGATTTCAAGTCGTCCGTGATCGACACCGAAATTTCCAGCCCCCTCGAAGACCAATACAAATGCCACGGCATCGAAGTGGTCTTCAATGTCGTGGCATGATTTTCAGGAGAACAATCAACGACCATCAATTGGCCGATGCGATTGCCGAGAACCTCGGCGACAATGCCGGATTTCTAGAATTCGGACAGAACGTTACCATCCCCGATATAACCGAGATTCTGGCGAGTTGATCCATCCAGATTTTCACTCAGGAATCGCACCGAACCATCTGCCAGCAGAACTTGGCAACCGCCGGTGTGGGCACTGCCGGGAGTTCCCCATTCACCGAGCGTTCCGGCGGGTTGCAGGTAGGTCCACTTGGGAGTGGTCCAGCCACAGCAAGCCCAGTCATTGATTTTCCGTTGACCGTTCATGGTGGCAAAGTCGACACCCTGACCGACGTGCTGCATACATCCCCATGATCCCGTGACACCGTCATACACATTCAGAGTTGTCTCGGAAACCGCCACGGTATTACTGGTTCCATCGGTGCAATCTCGCATTGAGGTGTTCGATTCGGGACCAAACATGCAGCGGGTCGTCTGACCCATGTCATTCCACATGGCATCACCGAATGCGGGCGAAACGCTGAAACCGTAGTTTGACTTATAAGAAATGACCCCCGTATCGCAGCCATAGTTCCCATCGTATCCATTGATAAACGGCTTGCCGGCATCCGAAGGGCACAGCAGAGCGGTTAACTTCGTCGAGGCCGCCTGTGCGTTGACACCCGTAGGGCCTCCACCAGCGAGTGGAAGTGAGGCACTCGCCCACGAAGGGCCGAGATAGCGCCCCATTGCGGCACTACTGTTAATGGTATTGTACAGCGGGGCTTGATCAAAATAGGGCAAGAGCTGAATCCATCCCGTGGTGTTTTTTACCGCCCTATATTTGGTCGGATAGGTCGCAATACTGGGACCTGACCCGGAAACCGCGAACGGAAACAGACTAAATGAACTGTGGTAATTATGAAGTGCCAGTCCGATTTGTTTGAGATTGTTCTTACACTGGGTTCGTCGTGCCGCTTCCCGTGCCTGCTGCACTGCCGGCAGCAACAAGGCAATTAACACAGCGATAATCGCGATCACCACCAGCAACTCAATGAGTGTAAACGCAAGGCGAAGTTTGCGGCGAGGCTTAAGAGGTCGATGAATGTCTTTCATCCAAGTTTCCTTAAAATAAGAATTTCGTATTCAAAACCAATAAATCCGGGGAGTCTGCTACCGATTCCCAAATCGAGACTGCCTATTTTTTCTTCAGCGGAGCACCCGAAATTTTAAAATCCAAATTCGTGGTTCCTTTCGCAGGAATATCAGCCAAATTATGCAATCCAACCTTTGCCGGATCGCTATACATTTTGGCGATCGATTCCTGGGACTGGGTCATGGTGGGGGATTCGTTGGCCCCCAGTGGCGTTCCATCCGATTTTACCTTTCGTGAGAAGAGGACGTGATATTTTCCTGGCGGGATTCCCTCCTTATTCGATAAATGAATCACCTTGAATTTTCCCTCGGCATCGGTGACGCCCCAGCAACCACCGACCGCTTTGGTACCGGGGGCTGGCATGAAAGAAAGGCCCACCCCTGCCGAGGGCCTACCATCCAGCTGGATCATTCCCGAAACGGGAACGAGCTTTTCCGTCACCCCGCCACCGCCGCCGCAACCCTGACAGGCCGCAAAGAGCAGCAGCAAAAAACAGGACAACCAATGACGAATGCCAGTGATTGGCTGCTCTGCACGATTGAGTTTCCAGCAAAACAAATCAATCAATTCTTTAACCCCCTACCGCGAGTGTGAATGGACGAAGGACCGGCGGCAGATTGATCAACGTCTGAATCTGTGCTCGATCGTCGATTGTAATTCAATTCCATGAAGCATTTCGTGTGCCGACCGCGTTTCATATCCGTTGTGATGCAGGCTTCATTTCCGTGATGAGAGAAGTGTGATCGGGTCATGAATCCCTTCAATCCATAGCCATTGTTGATCAACACGAACATGGTCAGCACGAGTGATCTGGCCGGACGGCCAACGAATTTCGATCTGTTCGACCTCTTCGAGCAGACCAACACCCATGCGTAAAATCCGTTCATTGCTGCTCTGATATCCATCGCCAGCAGTGACCTGAAGAAACCGTTCATCTCCCTGAGTTACGGTAATCCGAAGTTTGGCTCCGATCGCATCACGATTACTTTGAGTTCCCACCAATTTGATTTGTAACGAGTGATGCGGATGGTCAGACTGATTCTCGGCCAGTAGCACGGCATCCTCGAGATCGGTGGCGACAAAGTCGGTCTGGCCATCTCGATTCCAGTCCAGGACCGCCAGACCACGTCCCAGTCTCAGCTTGTCAAATAAGTCTCCGGCCTGCGAGGCAAAGATCTCGGTGAATCGATGGTTCGGGTGGCCCCGAAACAACTGCATCTTCATCCGAAACGGCTGATTGACGAATTCGTCAATATGGCCGTTGACGACGGCAAGATCGTTCCAGCCATCGTTGTCCGCATCGAAGAACTGAGCCCCGAAACCGAGCGGATCGAAACTGGGTTTTCGCAGATCGGCTTCCTGGGTTCGATCCTGGAAAAAGCCCCCCGGTTGCGAGAGGTAGAGCGTATTCGACTCTTTGGCAAAGTTGGTGACAAGTAAATCGGGGACGGCATCGCGATTGAGATCCGCACACGCCACCCCCATACACGCTTGGGCAAGCCCGTACTGATCCAGGGCCACATTGCGGAGAATCGCTTCGTCATGGAAGTGTAATGGCTGATCGGGGCTGGCTTGATCGTTGATGAGTAAAAAGTTCGCGGTCATATCATTGGCGACAAAGACATCGAGTCGGCCATCATCATTGAAATCGGCAATCACCAGTCCCAAACCCATTCCCTGAGGACGGTCCAGGCCACATTCGTGCTGTTGCTCGAGAAAATGTCCAGCCCCTTGATTCAGACAGACGGTATCCAGCGTGGGATCAAAAACCGTTGGCCGGCAGACGCTACGGCGTCCGTGCGGGTCCGTGCAGTAACCGGTCAGCAGATCCGGACCATGCACATAATTCACATCGAATAACTCGGGCAATCCATCGCCGTTCAGGTCGGCCACGGCGCAACTGACCGTCCAATCGGTCTGCTTGAGTCCTGCCTGCTCGGTCACATCCGAAAACGTGCCGTCACCGTGATTGTGGAACAGCGTATTGCGGCCAAGATTGGCAACATAGATGTCCGGAAAGCCATCATTGTCGTAGTCACCGACGGAAACACCTTGTGAATAGGAAATCTCGTGAATTCCCCCCGGTACAGTCACCTCGACGAATCGCTCCCCCTGCTGATTACGATATAAGCGATCGGAATGGAGGGGTGACGGAGTCGTTTGCGAGGTGTTTCCCTGGGGGAAATACAGATCTGGCCAGCCGTCGCCATCAAAATCCAGCACGGCCACACCCGCTCCCATCGTTTCGTAGATCTTCCGACCCTCTTGGGGAACGGACGAGTTCACGAAGCGAAAATCGAGTCCCGCCGCAGGTCCTCGATCTTGAAATTGAATGTCGGATGCGGCCGCTTCTGTTTCTGCTTCCTGGTTGACCGAATTTGCAGAAGGTTTGAGCTGTCTCCAGTCTGGAAGGGGGAAGCGATTCCAGTCGAAATCCGTTCCGGGGAGGCTGCCGGGACTGGTTCGGGAAAGGGCGGGAGGCATTGCCACTTCGATCCGCCGTTTACGAACCGCGATCAGCTGAGGGTCAACCCCGCCGCCGACGGCATGAACCACACACCAGCCGATCGCCTCACGATAACGCCCTGTCGCTTCCAGTTCATCGAGCATCGGTACCACAAACTCGCTGGCGCGCGGTTCGTGCATTCTTCCATTCAGATCAACGATCCGCTGCAGTCGATGCCCCCGTTCGGAAAAGGCATTTCCCAACTCGGCCTCATTGACCGATTTGAGTAATTGTCCTAGTAAGGCGGTGGTCGAAAGCTGTTCCGGCTCGCGCTGCAGGGCTTCATGAAGTGAACGGATCGCCGGTTCGGTCAGCCCACGATCCGCCAGCCATCGCCCCCGCGCAGACCAGATTCGTGAATCATCCTGGACGTTCGCAGGCAAACGGTCATGCCAGGGATAAAACTTTTCGGGTAGAAAGTGAGCGTAGAGCTCGGCAAGAGTCCCTTGTGCCTCATGATCATCAGGATCGACTTCCGTGATCATTAACAAGAATCGCTCTGCCGCTTCGTAGTGATTCAAATTCAATTCATGAATGGCGAGCGCCAGATTCGGCCCTGGGTCCGACGGATCGGCCCGCAAAAGAGCTTCGAGCCGATCCAGATCATCCAGCCCGGGGGCGACCGAAGTCACCAGCAACATCTCGCCCCGTGTGATACTTCCTCGCTTCAGCAGTTCCAGAATGCAGCGCACTGTTTCGCGAGCATGTCCGGTCACGGCCGCAATTTGTTCCTGCAATTTCAAGGATTCAATCGCCAGATCGGCATCTTGTTCGGCCAGCTGCAAAGCGATCCGTGCGGGGCGAATCCGATTGCGCATCATCCAGTCTTTACCCAATCGCAGCGCCAGCTGGGAACCTTCGCGGGGGCTGAGGCGCGCGAAGCGATTCAGGGCGTCACATGCTTGTTCGTATTGATGAGATCGCCCCTGTGCTTCGGCTTGCAGCTTCCAACCCGCCGCCAGGTTGGGGGATTGGTGAACCGCTTGTTCAGCAAGTTGGGCGGCCTTGGCAAACTCACCCTGTGACAAGGCCCCGTTTCCCCGATCGACGAGTTGTTCAGCCGAGAGTGGGATACGGTTCCAGATTCCAAACCCAATTCCGACCACAATCAGGCTCGTCATCAATGCCGCGAGCACGAGGACTCGAGTTAACGCGGGCCGATGTGGCGGTTTTTCAGCCGATTTCACAATCATTCAAAACGCCCTTACTCCAATTAAAGACCGTTCAAATCCTGTCAATCCTCTCGATGAAAATGACGAGTCAATCAAAAAGGGCGAGTGCCAGCCGACTCGTGACGTGTGCAATATGGCTTTTCTTACACACTCTAATCCCGCAAAATTCATATCGCAATAAAAATTCTAAAATTTTTTTTGTTTTTTAAAAAATTACCAACAGTACTCAATTCGCGGATCGGATGGTTTCCGCGCCAAGGTTCCGCAGGGTGGCGATTCGATGGCAGGGATCTCTGTGGGCGGTCGGAGCCGAAAATGGATTCCCTCTGTAACACCAGGATTGCATTCCTTGTGCCAAAGCCCGCGATCGTGCAATCTCGATTCCGCGCGTCGATTCCGCGTCTGGGATCGGATCGATCAAATTGTTGGCCAAGCGGGGATTCCCAGGGAAGTTCCGATTGGTCAACTTCTGGATCGTTGCACCAACGAGAACCAACGATCTTTACTCGATACCAAGGATTTTCGTACAAGTATTCTGGACAATCTGTAAAAAACCGATATGTGGACCGACAATTCACGGTACAATTTCCGTAACTTCGTTCGGTTATCCGACGAAACCTGTTTTTTCACCGGAAGGGGTTTGCTGTGTCGAAATCTCCGTTCGAGGACACGGAATGGTTACAGCCGAAT
>JBIKZJ010000482.1:0-4717 GCA_044354755.1 Schlesneria sp.
TCAGCAGTTGGGACCGCAAGCCAGTTCCAATCGGTTTCGTTGCAGCGACAAGGGTTTTCTTCCCCTATCACAGCGGGATTACCTGGAGTTACTCGATTGGACCGCCCGGCAGGTGGCTCCCGGCAAGCGAGGAACGACTCCGCCGTTGACGTCCCCCCTTTTTCAGCGATTGAGCGGCAAACTTCCCACTGCCACCGCGTGGGTTGAGTTAGTCCAGGATTTCGGCAAATTATTCGCCACCGTCGCTGGTCATCCCCAAACGATCCGAGCGACCCGCAGTCGAATTTCCGGCTTTCCTCACCGCATGCGTCCCCGCGTCCGCGAATTATTGCCATCTTCTGAGTAGCAACGATTCGAGAAAATCGGACTGAGGCAAATTAACGATCCGCTCGCTGGTCAAAAAATCAACGAGGCAGGGGTTTTCGTCAGCCTCGTGGCGACTTCATCGAGTTCGTTTGCGTTTTGCGACAGTCAGATCACGAAAATCGTGTGATTTCTTGCCCCTTGAGATGCTTTTACCCCCTCCCATTCCGCCGCCATTACCATTACCGAGCCGGCAAACCAAAATGATTTTTGGGTCCCCCGAGTGTCCGCGGATCACTGCCGTAGAGGCGAAAATCTACGACACGCAACATGACAGCCTCTCCGCATAATGAGGATCGGTCGTGAACCGAACAATCGTTCAAAACCGACAAATTTGTGATCATTAAATTTAAGTCAACGCGAGTCACCCGGCGAATTTAAGGGTTTTCCGGTTCTTATAACGCCGGTTTTGCCTGATCGATTTTTTGTCCGAATCTGCCTGAGAATGATAATCCAAATAGGTTGGCGGCGACCCGAGAATGTTTATAGTCTTGTGAGCGAGCCTCATCACGCTGAGCGATGATGGCTACGTTGATGACTCGCCTCTGGCCAATGCCACTTGCGGCTTCCCCAACGTAGCCGTCATCGCTGAGTGCCATTGCTTCGGAGTCCTCGGAGAAGCAATGCTCTTCGTCTTTTATGTCTTGTCTGATCTGGTGTCCCTACGGTGGTGTGCTTTCGACTTCAATCATACCTGGGATCGTACGATTCATGTGACCTCTATTGCTTCAGGGCATCAACAAAACGGAGACAGGCACCGCAGACGGCAAGCGAAAACGGAGACAGGCACCGCAGACGGCAAGCGAAAACGGAGACAGGCACCGCAGACGGAGCCAGTCCCCGTTTTCGCTTGCTGGCTCATTGAATCAAGGCGGCTTCCGCGACCAATCCTGGCCCGAAACCGATCGCCACGCAGGGGCCGACTGCCCCTCGTTCGCGTAAGCAATCGAGCACAAACAGGACCGTGGGGGATGACATATTCCCGTGAGTCCGCATGATCTCGCGTGAGACGCTCAGCGCTGCGGGTGAGATCGACATCGCTTCGGCAAATGCGTTGAGAATTCGCGGACCACCGGGATGCACGGCCCACGTGACAATCTCGTCGGGAGTCAGACCGTTGCTCGCCAGCCAGGTCGTCATCCAGTCGCGCAGGTGCAATGCGAGTAATCCCGGCACGCGGGACGAGAGCGTCATCCGGAAACCGTGATCGCCGACTCGCCAGGTCATCGCATCGGCCGAATCGGGGAGCATCATCGAACCATTGTCGATCAGCCGTGAGAGCGATCCCGGATGATGTTGCGGACTGACTCCGTTGGAACCTGTGGGGGGACTCGGGTTCGCTTGAACGACACAGGCCGCGCTGCCGTCGGCAAATAGCGAATTCGCGACAATCTGTTCCGGGTCCCAGCCATATTGGAAGTGCAGACTGCAAATTTCGACGCAACAGATCAGCACGATCGCTCGCGGATCGGCGGCAACAAATGCGCGCGCCACACGCAGGGCATTCAAGGCGGCGTGGCAGCCCATAAAGCCGACTTGCGTTCTGGCGACGGTCGGATGCAACGGAAGTTCGTTGATCAGCGTAAAATCGAAGCCTGGTGCCGCGAACCCGCTGCACGTCACCGTGATCAGGTGCGTGACGGCGGCAGCGGAAACGCCACTCTGCTTGAGGGCCTGTCTCGAGGCGGTCATCGCCAAGGGCCCGGCCTCTTCCGCAAAGCGTCGCAAACGCACTTCGGTTGTTGGGCCATGTGGAAACTCTTCGGAACGTGGAGGATAAAAGGATTGTCGCTCGGTCACCGGTCCATCGGCCCGATCGAAGATCACGCTGCCGCGTGTGTTCACACCCGACATACGATACAGGACGCTCAGCATATGAGCCTGTTCCGATGTCGCCGAACAGAACTGGGCGGCCACTTCACCCGCCTCCTCCTGTGCGAGGTGATGTGCGGGGATTGCGGTTCCGATACCTGAAATCACGACTTGCATTCGTCAGCCAACTTTCCCTGTTCGCGATGAGAATTGACCCGTTCGATGATTTGCCGGGTCAGCCAGGGCCATGCCGCGAATGCGGACATCGCCATCGAAGTCAATGATTGTGATCGGAGCATCCGCGTCCAGACGCGACAAAACCGTTGTCGCGATTGGACCAGTCGCCGATAGTCCCGCTTCCAGCCGATTTCCATCGCCGGAGACCACTGGCTTTGAGAGACCGCTTGCCCAACCCAGTGAGTCACCTGCCGGGCCGTGAGCAGTCCCCACGCCATCCCTTCACCCGTGAACGGTTCTACGTAGCCCGCCGCATCGCCGATTAAAAAAACTCGACGACTCGCCACCGGTGTCGTGGTACGTGTCAACGGCACTGTCCCCTGCCATTCTGCTGTGAGCAGTTGTTTCGGGACCGGAAACCCCGATTTTTCCAACACGCATTGCGTGGCGACGCCGGGTGAGCCGTGACGACGCAAGAATTCGCGATCGAAGGCTCCCGCGACGTTCAGCCGTCCGTCTTCGACCCGCACCAGACCAGCATAACCTCCAGATCCCGTCCCCATCCAGATTGTCCCGGGCGCATAGTCGGCGCTGCTCTCTTCGATCACACAGCCAGCCCCGACTCGGGACGAAGCCGCCACGCGGGTCGTCCACTCGCCCGATTCGGATAAGTTCAGTCCATCCAGACCCGAGGCGACGATGATCGCCCGCGCATGAAGTGCGCTCTCGTGGCCTTTACGCTGCAGACGGACCACACGAGTCGTTGGATGATCGGATCCGATTCTGGCAATCACATCGGGAAGAAATTCGACTCCCTCGGCAATGGCCGCGCGGATCAGCGTGGCATCCAATATCTCGCGTGAAATGGCCAGTCCGCCCGGTAGCGGAACGCGGATCGATCGCGATCCGCAGCGCAAGTGAAAGCCCGTTAGACGAGGACCGGCGAGTGACGTGATCGCTTCTCTCAGCCCGATCTGGTCGAGCACGTCGAGAGCGACTTCATTCAAGCAGGCACCACAAACTTTGCGACGCGGAAAGTGACGCTTATCGACCAGCAGCACACGATGTCCCGCCCGGGCTGCCTCCCGCGCGGCTACGGATCCCGCGACACCGGCTCCGATGACGACGACATCCCAGAGGGTCGCCTGGACATCGGATAGTGATCGCGTTTCGGCAAGAGTCACGGCTTGTTCCAATTCAGCAGCATCCGCGCGGGCCAGGAGCGGGATACGGTCGCACCCGTCATTCCGGCGCGACTCGCCATGTCTCGTAACTCACCAACGGTGAATGCCCCCGCGACCGAATCGGGCCCGTCGGCGTGCACGATCGGCGAACGAGTCAACAGCCGCGCGACGAATCGAGCCAGCAGGTATCCATAGCGACTGCGAACCAGATCGTTGACGATCACCGAATGACGCGTCGCGGTCGCCATCTTTGCGAGGATCTTGACCGCGTCGTCATTCGTCAAATGGTGCAAAAACAAGGACGTGCCGATGACGTCGTAGTCTGTCGACCACTCGTGGCTCAGTACGTCAAATTCAAAAAAGCGACAGTCGACTCTGGCCTTTCTGGCGCGCTCTTGAGCAAAGGAAACGGCGGTCGGGCTCAGATCACAGCCTTCGACGGTCACTCGCAACTTCTCGCGCTGTGCAGCGCGAGCCAATCTCACCGCGACATCGCCACCGCCGCAGGCAACATCCAGCACACGGATTTCGCGAGCAGGATATTTTCTTGCCAGTCGTCGGATCGCGGGCCAAAAGTGGCGATGAATGAGAGAAATCGCATTGACCCGATCAAGTGCTCTCAATGCGGTGCGATGGAGATCGACGTCAAGCCCTGGCTGATCCATCCATTCCGGACGAAGCCGTCGCTCGGGAACATCGAGACCAAATCGTGGACCCAGAAATTTCATGACGACAGTCTATGAGAAAGGGACTCAACGACGAATCAAGTGCGAGGGTAACATGTTGCGACTGAAAAACCTGGCGAACTCGGCCTGAACCTCACCGTATTGCAAACAATGTGATCAGTAAAATCGAGATGAACATTATCATTTATATCATGCCCTTGGGGTGAGTGGCTATGGAGCGACGCATTGCTGGCAAAAAGAGCGTTGATTTTGTCTTGAGAGGAAAGCACCGTCATGGTGTCATCGCCGTCCGAAGTGCGGTCGCGGTGACGTGATCCTTCTCGGAACATTTGATCGGACGGTTCATGCACCTCTGATGGATGCCTCTCAGACTCAACGATTTATCAAGGTACCGCGATTGGCATGTCGCTGTTGTCAGCAGCTATTGAATGCGGCGATTTAAACGCAAAGATGCAGGGACGCGATCGATACTCAAAAAGAAGATCGAATTTTGCC
>JBIKZJ010000109.1:0-15563 GCA_044354755.1 Schlesneria sp.
CGAGATGTCTGGTCTATGGGTGATGACAGCAATGATGGTAATGCCGTCATCGAAATTGGGAGCTCGGACGAGAAAACACCGCTGCAGATGCGACTGACTCAAGGCCAGACCTTTCCCAATAAATTCCTCGGACGAAATTTTTCGATCGAACAAAGGCAAAAAGCAAAGCCCTACTTTCTCGGGACGGAGTCGCTGTCGATTGGTGAAATGGGCATTCTTTGGGGAAATCTTGTTTTAAGTGAATCCGAGTCGATCATCATTCAGGCTCTCAGGGGATTGGAACCTAGACTGGAACAATTGGCGTTCGTTCCCGATTCCTCGTTTCGTGGTGCCTCGGGCGGTCAATTTAAAGTGAAATTGAAAGGTCAAAAAGAGCCTGTTCCATTGGGGAGCATGGGGGATGGGATGCGGCGTTTTTTGGCGTTGGCATTCGCCATGCGAAACTGTGAAAACGGTGTTTTTTTGATTGACGAGATTGATACGGGGTTACATTACACTGTGATGCTCGACATGTGGAAATTTATCGTCCACGCGGCACGTTCATTGAATATGCAGGTTTTTGCGACCACGCATAGTCAAGACTGTATCGACAGTCTTGCCGAATACATGGCTAAAGAACCCGAGTTGCAGGATGAATTTGGCTTGCAGCGGATCGAGGTCGGCTCGCCTGTGGGGATTCACTATTCTGCCGAAGAAATTCAGTTATGCGTCTCTCGCCGAATCGAGATGCGATAAATGGAGACGAAAATAAGTGATAAAGCTCCGCACCAGTTGCTGGTTGAAGGTACTCACGACAAGTATGTCGTCATTCATTTAATGGAGCGGCATGGCTTACGCTGGGAACCGAAAACACCGGCACCTTATGTTCGGGAGTGCAAGAGTTATCAGAAACTTTTGAGTGAGCTTCCAGGAATTATAAAAGGATAGGCTTACACAAAAATCGGTGTCATGCTCGATGCGGATACCGACGTGGAGAAGCGTTGGACGGAAATTCAAAAGAGTGTTGGTGTGACCTTTGACATCGGTTCACAACCAGAGCCGGGTGGGTTAATCCGCTTAAATTCAAAAAGTCAGAATCAGAAATTGGGTATTTGGTTGATGCCGGATAATTCGCTTGCGGGGGCGTTAGAAGGCTTTGTTAGAAAACTCGTCCCTTCCCAAGATCCGACGTGGGAGCACGCTGAGGCCAGTGTCGCAACTGCCCAGTGTTTGGGCGCTCGGTTCGACGAGAAAGATCGACTCAAAGCCACGCTTCACACTTGGCTTGCCTGGCGAAAAGAACCGGGGGTTCCGTACGGGCGAGCGATTTCTTCAAAGTACCTTGAGCACGACACGCCTGAAGCGTTGCAATTTATTGGCTGGTTTTGCCGGTTGTATGACATCTCGCTGCCAACTTCTGGTGCGTAAACGAGGCTGAAATGGTGTCGGAACCAGGCAGAACCGGGGTCAAACTCGAAAAGACGATTTCGGAACGGCGTTTTGTTCGTTAAAGTCGGGATCTCTGGTAATTTGCGACTCGAAATGAATCAAACGATGCCGCTCAGAATACTCGGAGGACTCTCGATTCTCCGACGACAAACATGGTATACTGCGAGGAGGCTTTCAACGAGGCTTGGAACCAAACTTGGAAAAGCTGCGGAGGGGCAGTTCGATCGGTCTGGGTGCATTCAAAAGATGAAAGGTGTGAACGATGATGACTCCCGAATTACTGCGTGGTTATGCCAAGGCTGAGCCATTCCGACCGTTTCGACTTCATCTGGCGAGTGGCCGTACTTTCGATGTTCGACATCCGGAAATGCTGAAAATTCTCAAGAGCAGCGTGCTCGTATTCAAAATTAACGATCAGACATCAGAGATGACCGAGGAATGGGAAAGTATTTCGCTCATGTTGACTGAGTCGGTTTCACACCTTGAGTCTGCGAACAAGTGAAATAGAGTTCTTGATACGCGGTCAACCATTAACAGAAAACGATATGAATCAACTGCCGATCATTGAGAACTGGGCTCCAGCGTTCTTGTCTCCGATGCCACAGGCCTTTGATTGATGGGGACTTACACCTTTTTGAAGGCGTAGGCGATTGCAATCTTGAGTCGACATCAGGTCAAGTCGAGCTTCCCATTCAAAACTCGTGATTCCTGTCAAGGATGTGGTTACCGTAGAATTCAGGTTGGCGGGGCGGGCGAGTCAATTTTGCGAGGGAAAGGTCAAGCATGTCGACGCTGCTGGAATCGAGATTATTGACTGCGGAAGAATATGGGCGCTTACCAGATGATGGCCGGCTGACAGAACTCGTGCGTGGAAGGATTATCGAATTGAACCGACCATTCACTTCGCACGGGTTTTACATGAATCGTATTGACTATTTGATGACGCAGTTTGTCGAACAGCATCGGATTGGGAGAATTGTTGTCGGTGATGCGGGGTTGGTGACGCAGCGTGATCCTGACACGGTTCGTGGTCCCGACTTGGCGTTTTACAGCTATCAACGGATTCCTTCCGGTTCTTTGCCCGATGGATATTGGCCAGCGAGTCCAGAGCTGGTCATCGAGATTCGTTCAGAGAGTGACCGCTGGAAGGATATTTTACAAAAAGTCGCCGAATATTTGAGTGCCAATGTGTTATCGGTTGCCGTGATTGATCCCGCACGGCAGCAAGTGCATCTTTTTTCGGATACGGAAACAACCGTGTTGAATGCCACGGACCTGCTTACGTTTCCGGAAGTGTTACCGGGATTTGAAGTCGTCGTCGGGCGACTGTTCGAATAAAGCCGGGAGCCAACGTCTCCCTGGGAAAAAAATAGATTATGCAATTGCCAATTGTTTCAAACGTGGAAGCGACTCCGATTCCGATATTTGACGGACCACCGTCGATTTCGAAGGGGACTTACGCCTTCGTCTCACTCGGCTGTCCCAAGAATCTGGTGGACAGTGAAAAGATGCTGGGTACGTTGGCTCTCGACGGGTATACGCTGGTGAGCGAAGCGGATGGTGCCGATTTCGTCATCGTCAATACTTGCGGGTTTATCGACAGTTCTCGCGCCGAATCCAAAGCGGTGATCCGGGAGATGCTCGATCTCAAACGAGCCGGAAAAACTAAGGGTGTCATCGTCGCGGGCTGTCTGCCACAGCGACTCGGCCCAGCGCTGTTGGACGAGCTCCCCGAGATTGACCATATCGTCGGCGTGTTTGGCCGTGACGAAATCAATCGGGTGGCTGACCATCTGATTGGTGGGGCTCGTGAACAGCGTGAGCTCTTCCGTCCCGCACCTCTTAAGGCGATGGATGATCGGGCACGGCTGCGGATTACGCCTCAGCACTATGCCTACTTGAAAATCTCGGAAGGTTGCGACCGGACGTGTACGTTCTGCTCGATTCCAAAAATGCGCGGCAAGCACATCACGAAACCGATCGAGATGGTGATTGCGGAAGCGCGGGAACTGGCGAAAGACGGCGTGCGAGAACTGAACATCGTGGCACAGGATACGACCTATTATGGTTTGGATCTGTACGGCAAAGTTCGTTTGGTCGATTTGATCAAGGAACTGGATCAGGTCGATGGGATCGACTGGATCCGGCTCATGTATCTTTACCCCGTCCACTTCACGGATGATTTGATCCAAGCGATCAATGACTCGCCCAAAATCATTCCGTATTTGGACATGCCGCTACAGCACATCAACGATCAGGTCCTGAAACGGATGCAGCGTCGGGTGAATCGGAGCCAGACGGAAGAACTGGTTCGCAAGCTGCGTGACCGGGTCGACGGATTGGTGATGCGGACGACGTTCGTGGTTGGTTTTCCGGGTGAGACCGATGAGCAATTCCAGGAGTTGAAACAATTCGTGGAAGAGGCTCAGTTTGAACGGATGGGGGTCTTCCCCTATTCGTATGAACCGGACACTCCGGCGATTAAGTTGGATGGACATCTTCCGGAAGAAGTCAAAAATGCGCGGCGTGATGAACTGATGGCCCTGCAACAGGAAATCGCGTTTGAATATGGTGATTCACTTGTCGGCAGCGAAATTGATGTCCTGATTGACGAGCCGCTTGAAGACGGAGTATGGGTTGGACGTGGTTATATGGACGCGCCCGAAATTGATGGTGTCGTTTTCGTGAGCGGTGAAGACCTGCAGCCTGGGATGTTTGTCCCGGTCGAGATCCTGCAGCGCAAGGATTACGATTTGATCGGGATCGCGGTGGACGATACCGATTCCGAGTGATCTGGTAGATGAAACGTCGAGCGCGATCGACGCGCTTGACGTTTTGGTGGGGTAGGGTGGGGTGTAAAGATCGGGCTATTTTTGAAAGACGGAACCGATGAGAACGCTGACATTGGGATGTTTTTTGCGAAAAAGTTTTTTGCTGCGATGTTTTCTACTGCATTGTTTTTCATTGGGGCTGGCTGTGCAGGGATTCACCGGCTTGGTGGAAGCAGGTGACAAATTGAAATACCCACTCACCAAACAGATTGACCATGTTGACTCGCTGCATGGTAAGCCAATTCCAGACCCCTATCGCTGGCTGGAAGATGATGTGCGTCAGTCCAAAGAGGTGGCCGATTGGGTTGCTGCGGAAAATAAGGTGACGGCCGATTATCTGACAGCACTTCCCCAGCGAGACGCGATCAAAAAACGGTTGACGGAGCTCTGGAATTACGAAAAATTCGGGGCACCGTTCAAAGCCGGGGGGCGGTATTTTTACTTTAAGAACGACGGACTGCAAAACCAATCCGTCCTGTATAAACTTGAATCCCTGAATGCCGAGCCGGTGGTGTTCATCGATCCAAATGCCTGGTCCAAAGACGGGACTGTGGCCTTGGGATCGACATCATTTAGTGACGATGGGCGGTATGTCGCCTATAGCGTTGCCGACGCCGGTTCCGACTGGAATACCTGGCGGATCATCGAAGTGGAAACGGGGCGATTGTTGGCGGACGAATTGAAGTGGGTCAAATTCAGTGGTGCCTCGTGGACCATGGATAGCAAAGGCTTTTTTTACGGTCGTTATGACGAGCCTCCCGCTGGTGCCGCATTTCAAAAAACGAATCTGAATCAGCAGGTGTTTTACCATCGGGTTGGCACTTCGCAAGCTGACGATGTGCTGGTTTACAAGCGTCCGGACGAACCGACCTGGGGCTTTCGAAATCAGGTGACCGAGGATGGTCGTTATCTGGTGACGGAAATCTGGAAGGGGACCGCTCATAAGTATCGGATCGTGTATAAGGATCTGGCTGAACCGTACGGCATGGCGATTGATCTCGTGCAGGATTTTCAGCATGAGTACAGCTTCATTGGGAATGAGGGGCCTGACTTTTTCTTTCAGACAGACCTGGATGCGCCGCGGAAACGAATCGTGGCGATCAATATCCATAAATTGGGGACCGTGCGCGAGGTTGTGCCGCAATCGACCGAAACGCTGACGTCCGTCAACATTGTCGCGAACATGTTTGTGATGTCTTATCTGAAGGATGCCAAGACTCAAGTCAAGATGTACTCGCTCGATGGCCATTTTGTGCGAGAGGTGGAATTTCCCGGGATTGGAACCGCGACGGGATTTGGTGGAAAGCGGACGGATACCGAGACCTTCTATTCGTTTTCGAGCTTTGCGACACCACCGACGGTTTTTCGCTATGACATGCTGACCGGTGAAAGCACTTTGATGAAGCAGGCGCAGGTCAAGTTCAAACCCGATGACTACCAGGTCGAGCAGGTCTTTTATTCCAGTAAAGACGGAACCAAAGTGCCGATGTTTATCACCTCGAAAAAGGGGATTAAACTCGACGGCAGTCATCCAACGCTGTTGTATGGTTATGGGGGATTCGCGATCTCGTTGACTCCTGGTTTTTCGATTGCCCGGGTGGCGTGGCTGGAGCAGGGGGGAGTGCTTGCGATTCCCAATCTGCGCGGTGGGGGTGAATATGGTGAAGAATGGCATCTGGCGGGGACAAAGCTGAGCAAACAAAATGTTTTTGACGACTTTATCGGTGCCGCAGAATGGTTGATTCAGCACAAATACACCAGCAGCCCAAAACTCGCGATCCAGGGGGGAAGTAATGGTGGGCTGTTGGTCGGTGCCTGTATGACGCAGCGGCCTGAACTATTTGGTGCTTGCCTGCCAGCGGTCGGGGTGATGGACATGCTGCGATTCCATCAATTTACGGCGGGTCGTTTTTGGGTCGATGATTACGGTAGTGCTGAAAATCTGGATGAATTCCAGGCGTTGCTGGCGTATTCGCCGTATCACAATTTGAAGCCAGGGACTCGATATCCCGCCACGCTGGTGACGACGGCCGATACCGATGACCGCGTGGTTCCTGGCCATAGCTTTAAATTTGCGGCACGTCTGCAAGGATGCCAGTCTGGTGATGCACCGACACTCATTCGGATTGAAACGCGTGCCGGTCATGGCGCGGGTAAGCCGACCGACAAGATGATTGAAGAAGTTGCCGATCAATGGGCCTTTCTCGCCAAAAATCTGGGGATGAATCGTTAAGGTCTGCTTCGCTTCCAGACGAACGTCGGTTGGGGGAAGGTTGGTTTTCCGAATCGTCAGTGACCAGATTCACTTGATCACCGGACTGATACCATCGATTTATTCGGGAAACTTCTTTCCAATTTATGAGGCGGGTGGTCAGTACATCGCTGCAATTCCATCGACTGTTCGATATTCTTGCAGCTTCTCAATGAGCTGTTTCTCTGTAGGTCCATACTGATGTCGAATGACAAACCCGGTGCTGGCAATCCTCCGTTGAATCCTGTCGAGGTTTTGCGCCAGCTGTCGAAAGAACTGAGGACCACGGTTGGTGGCATTTGGATCGGCGGCGATGGGCAACTGGTGCTGATTGCGGCAAATCAACTGGAAGAAAGCGGATTATTCGATGGGGTCGAGGGAAAACAGTTTCTGCAGAGCATTTTGATCGAAACGCTCGGCCAACGACGGGTACAGTCATTCGATACTGAGGGGCAGATTGTACCCAAGGCTTTTGGACATGCCACGTTGTTTGTGGTGCCGATGTTTATCGCCGAAACTCGTCCATGCCTGATTGTCATCGCGGAACGGCCCCATCTTCCACAAGAGCAGCGGTTGGGGGTGGTACGGCATATCGAGTCACGTCTCCCAGAAATGGTTCAACAGCTGACTCAGTTCGTTGTTACTCAAGAAACCCGTCCCAGTCCTGCCCCCTCGCCGACACCAGCCAGGCCTGTGTTGACTCCGACGATTGTTCAGTCTCCTCCGAATTCGGCTGCCGCACCTCAGGGCCCGTCAGGGACACCGTCTCAATTTGCCTCAAGGCCAGTGGTCGATAGTAAGGAAGTTCTGGATTACCTTTTGGCTTTACAGCGGAGTCTGGATTTAAACGAGGTTGCCAATGTGGCGGTCAATGACGGCCGCATCCTGATGGGGGTAGACCGGGTCAGTCTTGCGGTCCGCAGTGGTCGAAAAACAATCGTGAAAGCAGTCAGCGGGCAGGAATCGGTCCATCCGCGGGGGAACTTGATTCGGGCGCTGCAGCGGTTGACAGATAAGGTGATTAATTCCGGCGAGTCTTTCCGGTATGACGGATCGATTGGAGCGATTCCACAGCAGTTGGAAGAGCCGCTGGCCGAATTCATTCAGGAAGCAGGGACACGCTTTCTTTTGATTGTTCCCTTGCTTGAGCCTGAACGACTGGTGAAGCCTGAAGAGACGGGGGGAAGTGGGAAGCAGAAGCCGGTCGTACGAGCTCACATTGGTGCCTTAATCATCGAGCAGATGTCGAGTAGCGAACCCTCGCCGCAATTGAAATCAACGCTGGATTCTGTCGTCGACCATATTTCTGCAGCGACCCATAACGCTCAGGCCCATAGCACGATTTTTTTATTGCCGCTCTGGCGTTCGACCGGTCGATTTTTTGAATGGCTGCGCGGACGTCGTCTGGCGATTGCCGGCCTGATCGCGGGGCTACTGCTCGCGGCGGTCGCGGCGATGGTGTGGGTTCCCTGGGATTATCGAGTCGATGCCAAAGGGCGGCTGATGCCCGTCATTCAGCGAGAGATTTTTGCCCCTTGGGATGGTCACGTCGATGTGCTGCACGTGAAAGGGGGGCAAGTTGTCACGACAGGTACCAAGCTGATCACTCTGCGGAGCGACGAGCTGAGTGCCGAGAAGGTCAAAGCCGAAAACGACAAACAAGAGAAACTGAAACAGGTCCGTTCATTAAGCACACAAGCGCATGATGCCAAGGACAAAGGCCAGGAAGAGGAATATAAAAAGGCGAAGGCAAAACTGGGTGAAACCCAAGTCGAAATCAACGGCATCGAGAGACAATTGAAACTCCTCGATCAAAGGATTAGTCAGTTAACCGTTGTCGCTCCGATTGACGGAATTGTGACGACGTTCCAGGTTGAGCAATTGCTTCAGAACCGACCCGTGAAGCGGGGGGACCTGTTGCTGCAAGTGATGGATGAAAAAGGGGCGTGGCATCTCGAACTTGAGATTGCGGAAAACCGTGTTGGTCGAGTCCTCAAAGCTCGGAACGAGCTTCAGCAAGCGGGCCAATCCGAGGACCCGAAGCTGCCAATCGAGTATCGGCTGCTCACCGCACCTGAGAAGAGCTATCAGGCAAAACTGGATACCCTGGCCACGCGTGCCGTGACGGCGGAAGAGGATGGGAGTGTGCTGGAAGCGCGGGCTTCGCTGGTGGATCGTGATACGCTCGATCTGACGCAGGTGAACACGATTGGTGCCGAAGTACGAGCCCGTATTGGCTGCGGAAAATCGAGTTTGGGGGATGTCCTGTTCGGTGACGTGATTGAATTCATTCAGAAGTATCTTTGGTGGTGATTCCTCGTCTCGACGCGTGATCGAGACGAGTGGAATCGTCACCCCTTGGCGGGCTGCTTCAGACGGGAACATCAACCCATCGTCGCTCGGCAAAGGATTGCAATACGGCATCGGCGACGGCCTGAGCGCTGGCTCCGTCGTCGAAACCGGGTGTGGCATCGCGGCCTTCGACGATGGCACTCACCAGTTCATAGACCAGGTCATAACGGAAGACTGTACTTGGTTTTCCGTCGGCAGGATTACGCGGGCTGCCGGCAGGCTTCATGAATTCGGCGGGGACCAGTGATTTTTCCATGGTTCCGCCATGCTTGCCAACCAGAATGTAGTTGGGATCGACCAGTTGATAAACCGCCGAGCCTTCGCTGCCGTTGACTTCCGCCCACTCGAAGCCGACCCCATTGTTGTGATGTCCTTTCATCAGTGTGCTCCCTTCCCAGACCCCGACTGCTCCGGATTTGAACGTGCCAATCAAGGCAGACCAGTCGTCCACTTCGGAGGGTTCGCACGACTTGCCATCGACCGTTTTGTCTCGCGGAACAAATGTTTTGACGGATCCACAGACGCTTTGGATCGGACCCATGAGATCCTGGGCGAAGTCGATGCGGTGGATCGTCATATCGTACAGATCGCCAGCTCCTGCCAATTTTTTGTATTGACGCCAGCCCCAGCTGGTTTCGGGGAGATCGAGAAACCGTTGACTGCGGAAATGACGAGGCTCGCCCAAGGCTCCGCTCTTGACCAGATGGCTGAGATAACGCATTGAGGGGGCGAAGCGATAGGTAAAAGCGGTCATGTGCCGAACCCCCTTCGCTTTGGCAGCCTGATACATCTCGGCCGCCTCGGTATAGCTAACCCCTAACGGTTTTTCGCACATGACATGCTTGCCACCTGCGATACAGGCGAGGGCGATTTCCTTGTGGGTAAAGTTGGGGGTGGCAATGATGACGGCGTCGATATCCTTGTCATTGGCAATCTGGTGGAAATCGGTGGTGTACTTGGCGGGACCCCATTCGTTCTTACGCTGGTTAAGAAGTTGTTCATTCGGGTCACAGACCGCAGCCAGCTCACATCGGGAGTCGACCCGGATCCCGGGAACATGATGAAAATCGGAAACCAGACCGGCCCCGATAATCGCGATGCGAACTTTTTCGTTTGCCATTTCGATCTTTCGTGATTGAGTGGATCGTGATTGCGTGGATGAAATGCAGCCACAAACGCCGGGCCGCAGCGATGCGGATTGTTTCAGACCCGAGATCGGTTTGCAATTCGCCGAGAGACTCGATGAAGGGCGCAGGCAAACTTATGAACGAAGATTGATTTTCGCGGCCCAAGCTGCTTTAAATTCCCGATGAAACCTTGGGCAGAATTCCTCACTCGCGAAAGACGGTTCCTCATGCGTCATCGAATCTACTGTTCATTGCTCGCAGTGTTGTTCGCAGTCGTTGGTCAGACCACGGGCTGGTGTGAAGAACCCGGATTTCGGTCGCTGTTTAATGGGAAAGATTTGAGTGGCTGGGAGGGGGATCTGAAGCTTTGGAAAGTCGTCGATGGCACCATCGTGGGTGACTCGTCCGGGATCGAGCACAATCAGTTTTTGGTGACCAAAGAAGAGTTTGGCAATTTTGAGCTGAAACTCGAGTTCCGCCTGAAAGATGGTATTGGTAATTCTGGGGTTCAATTTAGGACCAAGCGGATTCCGAACAGCACCGAGGTCTCGGGTTATCAGGCGGATATCGGGGAAAACTACTGGGGTTGCCTCTACGACGAATCGCGGCGAAACAAAATCCTGGTCAAGGCCCCCGCAGACTTAGAGAAACAACTGAAAAAAGGGGAGTGGAACGAATATTCCATTCGTGCTCAGGGTGACCATATCGTGTTAAAGCTGAATGGTGTCACCACCGTCGACTTCAAGGAACCCGATGCCGAGATTGCTCGAAAAGGGATTATTGCCCTGCAGGTTCATAGTGGCGGACCACTCAAGGTCGAGTTTCGTAAGATCCGGATTCAGTCTTTGGCGGATTGATTCGGGGTAATCAACTTGCTAAGGGAGGGGACAGGGACAGTTTTCCCGGTAAAAAGAGGAGTGAATGGTTTGAGCGATTTGGTGGATCTTCATTTTGTCGCGGGAAAAATGAGTTAGTCCTCGATCGAAGTGAATGAGCCAGTCCCCGAACTGTGAATGGTTACCTCAACCGGTGTCGACCAAACTCCGTTTCGCCTGATCATCAAGGAGGGCTGATGGTCAGGCGGCCGAGGATGGGGCGATGATCGCTGAGCGTGCTCCAGCTGTTATGGCATTCCCAGACATCGATAAATTGATTGACCCAGATTTGGTCCAGGGTCAAGACCGGCAGGGGGATCGGCCACGTAGCGGTATATCCTGTACCCTGTTCACGCATGGCCAGCCGAAAGTGGGCCATGAGTGGCTCCAGAAAGAGCGAGTCATCCGGGGTGTTAAAATCTCCCATGATGATCAATGGACGGTCTGAGAGTTTTGCTGCCAGTTCAGCCAATTCCAGTAAGGGACGGCGGCGGGACTGGTTTAATTGAGCGGAAATATCGACCAATAGCACTGTCAAATCCTGATCCTCGACACGAAGATCAAATTGTTCGCACCACGAGTTTGGCAAGAGCGAATGGCTGATCTGTTTCTGCACTTGGCCACGAACGGCAATCATCCCTCCAAAGTGCGTTGTTGCAACGGCATAGTCTGTGAATTCTCGTCGCCATTCGTCGGCGACGGTTCGATAATAGGTATTGGCTTCAACCAAGCCAAATAGGGTTGGGTTCCACTTGCGGAGTTGTTTTGCGGGGGGACCGACTTGGGACGGAACGTGTGCGGTATTCCAGAATACGACCCGAAGCCCCGCTTCGTGCGGCGTTTGTGGATCGACGTTCAGCGTTTGTGGATGGTTCACAAACTCGGACTGGTAGGTCCAGAAAGCCAAGACCAGCATCGCGGCGAAATTCAGACGCGTCAGCGAAAACCTGGCGGAACCACGATCGACCGTTGCGCCCCATTTCCAGGCGATCCCTGCAATCAGGCTCCAAATCACCAAACCGGGGATCGGCGTCAAATAGTAAATCAATGCCCAGGGATGAAACCGATCACGAATGGTCAGGCGAAGTAACAGCCCCGTAACGATCAACCCCCAGGACAAATAGGCAATCGATCGCAAGAAAAGGGAGCGCATCCCACGAATCCACCGCATCAGCGGCATCCGCGATGAATTTGAGTTCGCGACGGGAATCGACTCGGAACCCAGGTCTGTCATGCAAGCAGGTCTTTCACCACTTCTCCGTAGAGATCCGTCAGGCGGAAATCGCGAGCGGCATAACGATAGGTCAACTGCGTATGATCAAATCCCAGCAGATGCAGCATCGTGGCATGCAAGTCATGGATCGAGACCTTTTTTTCGACCGCCTTGAATCCAAACTCGTCGGTGGCTCCATGCACATAGCCCCCTTTGACGCCCCCACCCGCCATCCAGACGCTAAACCCATGATGATTATGGTCGCGCCCATTGATTTTTCCGGCGTTCGAGCCGGGGGTCGGTAATTCGACGGTCGGCGTTCGTCCGAATTCTCCGCCCCAAAGGACCAGAGTTTCGTCGAGCAATCCCCGTTCTTTCAGATCGCCCAACAGCGCACCAATCGCCTTGTCACATTCACCCGCCAGTTTACGGTGATTAACTTCGATATCGTCGTGATTATCCCAGGGCTGGCCTTCGCCATGCCACAACTGGACGAACCGAACACCACGTTCAATCAGCCGACGGGCAATGAGCAGTTGCCGGGCCTGGACGCTGTTTCCGTAGGCTTCCAGCACATGTTTTGGTTCCTGCTGGATGTCAAAGGCGTCGGTCGCTTCCATTTGCATTCGATAAGCGAGTTCGAACGAGTGAATCCGGGATTCGAGTGCTGCCTCGTTGGCCCGCTGATCGGCATGCTTGCGGTTCAATTCCTGTAGCAGGTCAAGCTGCCGCCGTTGCTCGCCCCGAGTGGTTTGGTCATTGCGGATGTTTTCGATCAATTTTTCGATGTCACGATGCCGCGTGTCGATGTATGTTCCTTGAAAAACACCGGGAAGAAACGAGGATCGCCAGTTTTGTGCCCCGGTGATTGGCAAACCATTCGGACACATGGCAATGAAACCGGGTAAATTTTGGTTTTCGGTCCCCAATCCATAGGTGACCCATGAACCAAAGCTGGGGCGAGGCAACCTGCCGTCTCCGCAATTCATCAGCATCAACGAGGGTTCGTGATTGGGGACTTCTGCATGCATGGACCGGATCACGCAGATGTCGTCGATATGCTGCGCGGTGTTGTGGAAGAGCTCACTGACTTCGATTCCCGACTGACCGTAGCGGGAAAACTTGAACGGCGACGCCAGGGCGGCCCCGGTTTTGCGTTCGGTTGGTAAGTTGGGAGTTGGCAGAACCTGCCCGGCGTATTTGGTGAGCGAGGGTTTCGGGTCGAAGGTATCAACGTGCGAGGGTCCCCCATTCAAAAAAATGTGAATGACCTGTTTGGCTTTTCCCGGAAATTGTGCGGGCTTCGAGAGCATCGGCGATTGCCCCGCCGTGGAACTGGAGTCGGCACTGGCCCGTTTTCCGTCGTTCAGCAATCCCGCCAAACCCAAGGCGCCGAACCCCGTTCCCGATCGAGCGAGAAATTCACGGCGTGTGGAGGGGGTCTGAATCAGTTGTTGCAAGTTCATGTCGACCTCGTTTTTTCCAATTTCCGCACAATGATCGCTATCCTACTACCGTAATTCTACGCGACCGGGAACCTGAAACGAAACCATCCTGATCGCTGCCACCATCAAAGTCATCGAAACAGGGCTTGCCAGCCAGAGTACCACCCCGACACGGCAGTGACACTGACAGTGACGTGACTGACATCGACCGTCGGGATTACGTCAAATTAAAAAAACGCGTTACTTCAGTTTTGGCGAGGCATCCCTAGAATAGGGACTCGTGCTTACCTTCCGCAAACAATCCGCCAAATTCGGTCAGCACCGCCGCCACGATCACGACACGAGACAGGAGCCAGCGATATCCATGGGCGAACAATACATTTTCACGATGGAGGATCTCCGTAAGTTTCACGGCAAGAACGAGATCCTGAAAGGGATTTATCTGTCGTTCTATCCCGGTGCAAAAATCGGGGTGCTGGGTCCGAACGGAGCGGGGAAGTCGACGTTGCTGCGGATCATGGCAGGCCAAGACAAGGATTTTATGGGGACAGCCAAGCTAACCCCCGGCTTTGACTGTATTTACGTCCCTCAAGAACCGGTGCTGGATCCCGAACACACCGTGATGGATGAAATGAACGATGCGGTCCGGGTCAAACGAGCCGTTTTGGCCCGATATGACGAGATCAACGCCAAATTTGGCGAAGAGATGTCTCCGGAAGCGATGGACAAGCTGATCGAAGAGCAGGGGAGGGTTCAAGAGCAGATCGACGCCCAAAACCTGTGGGAACTCGATCGCGAACTGGAAATCGCGGCAGATGCCATGCAGCTTCCCCCGTTTGAATCAAAGATTGGACCGCTGTCTGGAGGAGAAAAACGGCGTGTGGCCTTATGCAAAGCGCTGCTGCAGCACCCGGACATGCTGCTGTTGGACGAACCGACCAACCATTTGGACGCCGAATCGGTGGCCTGGCTGGAACGTCATCTGCATGACTACAAGGGAACTGTCGTGGCGGTAACCCACGATCGCTATTTCCTGGACAAAAGCTGTGAATGGATTCTCGAATTGGATCAAGGACGAGGGATCCCCTTGCACGGGAACTACACGAAATGGCTCGAACAGAAAGAAGAGCGGCTGCGGAAAGAAGAGAAGGCGGCTTCGGCTCGCGACAAGACCTTACAGCGAGAACTCGAATGGGTCCGCATGTCACCAAAAGCTCGGCAGGCAAAGAGTAAAGCTCGATTGGAAGCTTACGAAAAATTGCTGGCGGAAGAGCAGGAAACCCGCGATGAGAGCATCGAACTCCGTATCCCGCCCGGCCCGCGACTGGGTGAACAGGTGGTGGTCTTCGATAAAGTGTCGAAAAGTTTTGGTGACCGGGTGCTGATCAATGACCTCTCCTTTTCGCTGCCGCCAGCGGGAATCGTGGGGATCATCGGCCCGAACGGGGCCGGGAAAACGACACTATTCAAGCTGATTGTCGGCGAAGAACAACCCGACGCCGGAAAAATCACCATTGGGAAAACGGTCAAGATTGCGTATGCGGAACAGAATCGGACCACTCTCGACGGCGAAAAGACTGTCTACGACAACATTTCCGGCGGGGCCGACTTCCTGCATTACGGCAACGTCCGGATTAACACGCGGGCCTATTGTGGTAAATTCAATTTCAAGGGGGCTGATCAGCAAAAACAGGTGAAATACCTGTCGGGTGGAGAACGAAACCGGTTGTTATTGGCCAAAACGGTCACCGTCGGCGGCAATCTGCTGCTGCTGGACGAACCAACAAACGATCTCGACATTGAAACGCTGCGAACGCTGGAAGATGGTATTGCCAGCTTCAGCGGTTGCGCGGTCGTCATCAGCCATGATCGCTGGTTTTTGGATCGGGTGGCAACCCATATCCTCGCCTTTGAAGGTGATAGTCAGGTCTTCTTCCATGAGGGGAACTTTGAAAGCTACGAGCTGATGAAGAAGCAGCGATTGGGAGCTGATGCCGACCAGCCACATCGCATCAAATATCGTAAGCTGATCAAGTAAGCG
>JBIKZJ010000483.1:0-4715 GCA_044354755.1 Schlesneria sp.
CGAGAAGATCGCCATCCCACGGACTGGGTGACCGAGCGGCCTGGCGCAATCCGCAAAGGTATATGTGCCGATCTTCATCAGCATCGACCGAAGGAACGCAATGAACGAGATTCGAGTCAGTCTGGTGATCATCATTCAGCAGGGCTCTCCACACTTCGAGACTCATTGGCTGGCAACTTCGTTTGCAGAATCGGTTGAACAAGCGAAATTGAACCGACTGTTATCCGCATGCAGTATAGCGTAACTTGCCGATCAAAACGAAGAAACAGCGCTGGTCATATTTCTGGATCAACGACAAACCCTGTGCGCGGCGGTCAGTTGTCAGTTGTCAGTTGTCAGTTGTCAGTTGTCAGTTGTCAGTTGTCAGTTGCCGGAATCTTGAAATTTCTACTCTGCCTATTCGTGCGATTCGTTTTATTCGTGGTTCACAATCTTCGCATTTTTTTGAAAAGGATGTGATTCACGAATCGAATGCCGTATTCAAGGGGTTTGCCTGAACGCTGCGGTGACAAGGGGATTACGAAGCCGGTCGAAACCGAGCAGTCCGATCGTCATGGCCGTCAAAAGGGACGGATCAGGGACCGAAGTCGTCCTGTTTACTATAGAGTCAGGGAGTTGTGCCTCGCGCACTGGGTTTATGGTGGATGAATAACGGATACGGATTCTCGGGACAGGACGCGGGATTTCTCGGTGCCAAGTACGATCCCTGGCACGTCAAGCAAGGCCATGAACAATTGGGACACACACAACAACCATTTCACGCAGCTCAAGGACCGCTTGCTCCCCCCGCTGGATCAGGGAGTTTCGGCATTGCTCGACGATCTGGATTCCTCGAGGTTACTCGATCAAACATTAGTCGTGATGGTCGGCGAATTTGGACGGACTCCAAAAATTGGGGGAGATGTCGGTACGCCCAATTATGCCCCTGATGGTCGTGATCATTGGGCGGGGGTGTTTTTTGCCCTGTTTGCCGGGACGGGGGTGAGTGGCGGTCAGGTGATCGGCAGTTCGGATAACCTTGCAGCCTATCCCGCGCTGAATCCATACTATCCTTCAGACTTGGGAGCCACGATTTTTTCGTCGCTGGGAATCGACCCGCATTGTATCATGAAAGTCCGAGTGAATCGGCCCAGTCAAATCCGTGGCGGGGAACGCATCTCAGCCCTCTTCACCGGTCCCTAAGGCGAGTCACATAGGCGTCAACAATGATCCAACGAGCGATGCCATTTCGGATATTTCATCGGCACCGATTGGCTCGCTTCTCTTCGAAACGCGGTGTAACGGCACCGTTTCACCATCCGGTACAAACTTCACCGTTTGACCCGTAGCCACAGGCGCAGGCGGGTCGGTGTTCAGCCGACCTCTTCGAACGTCGCATGACATCGATCGCGGAATCCTGTCCCCCTCTGTTCGCTCATCAATAACGCCACCTCCCTCCCTTGATTCTCTCGATTGAGTGATTTTACCAACAAACGACCGTGGCGTGAGACCAAACATCCAAACGTTTGGAAAGAACTTCCAAAACTGTCTCCCCCTGAGACCGCGGAGAATTCAAAGGATCAGGACTCGTTTCCGTCGGTCGACTGAAAAAGTCGCTCGACGACAGCAAATCCTCATTGATTGGACTTTCCCCCTTTTATTTTACCCCGGCGTGCAATGTTCCCTCGGTCCGCAGATGCGCATTTGATTCGGAGCGGAATAATGGCGAGGATGGCTCGATCGGAGGTTTTTGAGCCGGAAGAATCCCTGTAGCAGTGGTGAATACCAACCCGTGGTCAATCGGAGCCCGGCATTGACTGGCCGCAAGATCACCGAGCTCTTTCAATCAGGACTTAAGCGATCAACAGCGGCTTTGATCTGACGCTCACCAAAGAGGGTTTGCCGCGATCGACTCACCGTAGCGCAGCCGCGAAAAAACGGTTGAGAGTGATACATGCTCACGTCACCTTCGTCGCCATCCCCGTACGCTTGCAGCAAGGTATCCCTCAATTTCCGGCCGACGGCCAGCAATCCGTCAAATAAACCCCTTTCAAAATCTTGAATGAGAGTTTCAGCAGCCACCGC
The DNA here is from genome assembly GCA_044354755.1 of Schlesneria sp. Lineage (GTDB taxonomy): Bacteria > Planctomycetota > Planctomycetia > Planctomycetales > Planctomycetaceae > Schlesneria. Next base: position 2,065 of record JBIKZJ010000483.1, read on the forward strand.
CTGCGGCACGAATGATCAAGTGCGCTACCAGCCGTGCGACAATTTCACACTTGCAATCCTCGAATTGATCTGTCATGATCAATTCGAATTTACTTACTGAGAAATAAAACAGGTTTTGATGAACCCAAAGCACCATCGCACAGAGGCAATTTTTCTGAGCGATCGATTCTAACCAATTCCCCTCAATTCATTCCGCAAGTTCGGTTAAACCCTCTCTCCACGCGCCAAGGAGCTAACATGCGGCGGCTGATTCTGCGCTCGTTCCAAAGCCCAGGAGATGTGGTCATGCTGACCGCGGCCGTCCGAGATCTCCACCGGGCATATCCGGGGCAATTCGAAACCGATGTTCGTACATCAGTCGATCCCCTTTGGGAAAATAATCCCTACATCACTCGTATACAGGAAGGAATGCCCGATGTGGAATCGATCGACATGCATTATCCCCTGATTCACGAAAGCAATTGCCGCCCCTATCACTTTATTCACGGTTACGTTCAATTCCTCGAACAACAACTGGGCATCCGCATCCCGCTGAGCCAATTCTGCGGAGATGTCCATTTAAGTCCCACTGAAAAGTCGCTTCCTCCACTGGATGGCCACTCTCTTCCGGATCGCTTCTGGATCATGATCGCTGGAGGTAAATACGACTTTACTGCCAAATGGTGGAATCCCGCGAGCTATCAAACAGTCGTCGATCACTTTCGGGGCAGGATTACGTTCGTTCAGTGTGGCGAGGCCGGGCACTGGCATCCACCACTGAACGGCGTCATCAATTTAATCGGGAAAACGACCACCCGGCAATTTATCCGGCTCATGCATCATGCCGATGGAGTCGTCTGTCCTGTTACATTTGCCATGCACCTGGCGACCGCCGTCGAGACTCGGCCCGGTCGTCCTCGACAGCGTCCCTGTGTGGTTATCGCTGGCGGCCGAGAACCGACACACTGGGAGGCATACCCCTACCACCAATACATCACGACCGTCGGAACGCTCTCCTGTTGCCTGGACGGAGGCTGTTGGAGATCCCGCTGTCAATTGGTAGGTGATGGCGACGAGAAAGATCAACGGGACGTCTGCGAACAACCTGTTCAAATTACACCCGAGCTGCGCATCCCGCGCTGCCTCGACATGATCTCGGCTGATGATGTCATCAGGCGGATTGAGCTTTACTTTCAGGGAGGAGCGATGTCGATCGCTGAGCGAGTCCAACCGTATCAAAACGGCCACCCTGTGGATGTCACGACCTCAGCCGAGCCCGTCACAAACACCACGCCTCGGAACGTCTTGTTAAACTTTCAACATGGCCTTGGAGATGCTGTCCAATTCACATCCCTCTTGCGCCACCTGCGACATTATCATCCCGATTGGAATGTCGATGTTCAAACTTTGCTGGGCAAGCATTCGGCATTTATGGGCCTCTGCAGAAACATGTCAATTATTGGTTCCGCCCCGCCCCCCGCGACCCATTACGATGAGACGTACGAAATCGAATGGCATGAATGCCAGACCGCAGAAGAAAACGCACCAAGCACAAAAGTCGCTCGCTGCCTGCGGGAAGTATTTGGACTCACTCCGGTTCCCGAATTGTGCCGTTATCAGATTCGGCCTACGGAAACCGATCATCAGCGGGGACGCGATTACCTGGCATCCGTGTGTGGACCTCCTGGTGACGACGGGCGGTATCGCGCTGTCCTGATTCACTATCAGGGAAACACATCGGGCGAACGAAAGAACCTGTCTCACGAACTCATTCGAAATCTTTGCGACGTGGTTCTCGGTGCCAACCATGTTCCGGTGATCCTCGACTGGGACCGTCGATCGCCCCTTCCGGACGGAATTCGGATCCACAATCCAGGTGCCGATCATCCACTTTGGCGTCAGACCGGTACGGGTGACGCGGCAACGCTGGTGGCCCTGATCGAAGCCTCCACGTTAATGATCGGTGTCGATAGTGGTCCGTTGCACGCCGCTGGAGCGACAAGTACTCCGACGATTGGTGTTTGGACCGCTCATCATCCCATTCACTTCTTCGATCTGGCCGACAATGTCATTCATTTTGTTCCGATCAATCACTCCAATCTCGTGAACGGACAAGCAGCTCTCACGTATTTTGACCGGAACTACGAGTACCGCCCCTACCATGACCTGAACGTGAACCTTCCCGCATTTGTCGAACACCAGTTGACGGGCGCGGAACTCGAACCACTCGAAAATAAGCAATTCTTAAAGCAATTGAACGCGACAGGATATGACCAAAGCTATTACGACGAGCACAAAAAGGCTGGTCTCGATTATCTCGGTTTTGGCGAATGGCAGCAGCAATACGGTCGCTGGCTGGTCGAAACGCTGGGTTACAAGAATCGACGAATGCTCGATGTCGGCTGTGCGTGCGGCAGCATCCTTCGAGGACTCGGTCAGGCCGGGGCCATTGTCCAGGGAGTGGACCTGTGTGAGCCCATGATTCAACTTGGCCGTGAAAAATGGCCGGACATGGCTCCGCTCCTCTTCGTCTGCGACGCCGTGAATCTTCATCTGTTTGCTGACAACGCCTGGGACGGACTCCATTCCGCACAAGTTGCTGAGCATTGGAAACCGGAACTGGTCCCCTTCATCTTGCGGGAACTCGCCCGAATTACTGTAACGGGTGGCTT
>JBIKZJ010000484.1:0-4687 GCA_044354755.1 Schlesneria sp.
AGGATTTTTCGGGGCCATGATCGCCTGCCGTAAAAACTCCTCACCCTGAATCCCGTCCGGTGCTTCATCCCAGACGATTTTCCCCTGAGACAGGCCATACGCAAACCCATGGGGATTCATGTAGCGCGTCTTTTTGATGGGGACCAACCTTCGTCCGTTGGCGATATCCAGGTCGCGCACGATCATCCAGACCGATCGCGCCACCGTCGACAGTGCGTCGATCCCCGCCATTCCCCGTGGTCGATTCGCTCGTAACATTGCAGCCGGCAACACATTCGCCGCCAGGACAATCGCCACCCGAAACTTTCGGGCCAGCTCGGCGAGTTTCTCGACATCGGCGGTGACGAGGGATCGCCGACGGGGAGCATGGACATAGCCATCCACCGCATCAATCACCATCATCGAAACCGCGACCCCGCTGGCCCGTAGCCTCGCTAACTCGGCCTCAAGTACCGGCAAATCCTGATGCCACTGAAACATGCGAGCCCGCAAACTCGAACTGTCCCCCACCGAATCCGCGTCGGCAACGATTTCGCCAGACCCGTTCGACCCGTCATTCCTGCCATGTCCCCTTTCCAGGTGGTCCCGTCGATCGGCCCCCATCCCACCAGCCTGCACAGTCCCTGCAGTTCGCCCGCCGTCCGCACGCGATGTCCCTCCGAGCGGCGCTCGTTCGAGTTGTTCTCGTTCGCGTTGACACAGTGCATAAATCTTTCCCAGATCCGCTCCCGCCTCGATCAATCGAGGCCGAACCGCATCGGCCAGCATGTTGGCCGTGGAAAAAATCACCACCGCCCCAGGGGTGGGATCTGCAGCGTTCGACGAGCGATGCAGACCCGCGCTGGTTGCGGGCGCGATGCCGTCAGGCGCACCGGGCGAGTGCGCCGAGATTTCCCTTCGATTTGCGAGAGGATCGGTATCGCTGTCGCTGTCGGCACTCCCCTCGAAGCGAGCCCGATCGTCGGCATGTCCCAAATCCGCGGGGGAACCTGAATCCTCGAGGCACAGTGCATCACGAGGTCCAGGCCGTCCCCGCGTGACGTTGGCAATCAGTCCGCCGAGAAAACCACTTTTCCCCACACCCGCTTCCCCGGTGATGAGCGTTAGTTCCCCGCGTGGAATGACCCCCTCGACGACCCATTCGATCGGCTGATCCACGATCTCCGCCAGACTAAACAGCGCAGCGGGGGGTTCGTCCGCAGGGGTGGGACTGGGAACCCCGTTGGCCGTCGTCGATCCGCGACCCTTGTCAGCGGGAACTCGCCCGGCCCCTGCAGGAATCGACTCGGTTATGACAGCCGCCGAGCCGGCGACATCCCACCCGACCCCCTCGATTTTGTGAGCCTCCCCGGCCGAGGGAAACGCCCAAGCGGGGGGAGTACTCAAACTTCTTTTTCTTCTTCTACTTCCCATCAGCCAGCTCCTGTCGATTAAAGAGATTCACAAGCAACGACAATCAGTTCTTGGAAAAAACCAGTCATTTGGAAAAAACCGAGTGATTGGGGGCCAGCCGCCCGAGTCCCCGACCCAGACGACTTGCATCCAGAGAACTACGATCGAGAAATCCCCAGAAAATATCTCGCCTCGGTGCGACGCTCACCCGAGAACCTCACCGCAAACGCACCTCTCAAAAAATCATAAAAACACAAATTTTGTTTGTCAAGAGTTTATTTGTGATTTTTTTAATTCGATTTTCCGCGCATTTTCCCGGGGGGTGACCTTGGTATTCCCAAGCAACACAATCAGGCGAACACAAGCATGATGGGCGAGTCGAAGCAATGGGATGGGGCCAAATCATGGTTGACAAGGGAAGTCTTCTTGGGATAGCGTCGGTGGCATGCGAAGAACAGCACGTCAATCGCTGGGGGGAATGTTTCTTCACGTACTCAACCGTGGAAATGCCCGGGATCGGGTTTTCGCTGATGACGCTGACTACGCCGCATTGAAAAAAGTCTTGGCAGAAACTCAAGCTGAAGTTTTTGTGCGTATTCTGAGTGATTGCCTCATGCCGAATCACTGGCATCTGGTCCTGTGGCCGCTGCAGGATGGTGACCTGGGGTGTTTCATGCAGAAGTTAACCACAACGCATGGGCGTCGCTGGCATTTGCATGATCATTCCGTCGGAACCGGCCACCTGCATCAGGGAACGTACAAAACAGTTCCAACCGAGGAAGATGATCATCTCGATACGGTTTTGCGTGACGTGGAACGGAACGCCGTACGACCGACCATGGTCGAACGGGCCGAGGATTGGACTTGGAACAGCCTGTGGCGATGGCGACATCCCGCAGAACACCAGATCAAGCCGATTTTATACTCATGGCCAATCCCACGCCCTCACGACTGGTTCACACATCTGCCAACGAGCAACTCGCCGCTGATTGTTAGGGCAGGCTGAGCGAAGTCGTCAGGCGGATCAATTCAAAGACCAGAGTCACCGAGCCAGTCCTCCTCGTCAACAAGGATGCGGATTTGGTGGTCAATTGAGGCAAAGCGAGGACTGAGAGCAAATCCGATTCTGTGCAAAGGCGCGTCTCGTGTGGGCGTATGGTTGCCGAAACCGGGCGGCGACGAAAGATTTTCCATTTCAAATCCGCCTGGCTTCGCCGCGCCGGTTCACGGCTTGGTTCTGCAACGTTTCAGGTGTCGGCGTAGTCCGGAAATCGATCTACCGCAATATGGATTACTCTCATTAGGTCACGCCCTCGACCGGACGTCAATGTTGGCCAAATGGCAAAGTTGTGCTTTGCGGGCGCGAATTCAGGTCCGGCGTGCGGCCACGGGTATTCAGGGTTCGGCCCATCGCTGGAGAGCGCCGGTGCAAGATGTTCGATGTCGTGTGCGATCGGGATTACTAGCCTAATCCAGTTTTGAAAATCGGAGTACCGTTTGAACGTGAATAATTCCGCAATTCGATCTCGGTCATGAGCCCGAATTTGCCCTAAGAACCTCAGAAACGTTGGAAACCCGGTGTGTTTTTGCGGTGGTGCTGTACCGGAACGCCAAAAGTACGCTTTGGCGATCTTTTCCGTCACCATTTGCAGGTAGAGCAATGAATGGCATTGCGCGATACCCTGCCCGCGAATTAGCAAGAATGCTTCATGATCGGACTTTGCCTGTTGCCACCAGACTTCTTGGAAACTATTCATTCTTGAAGTGCTTCGCGTCCTTAAGGGACCAGTTGCCTGGAAGGCGGAGTTTTTGCGATTGAATGCGGTCCCATTGCTCGGGTGTGACATCCAAGACGTACAACTTGTGCTCGGTTTCCATGCCCGTATCAATGCCGAAATCAATTGGTTCCAAAATATCGTCGTTTCGGTCGCCGAGGAGGTTATTGATCTCGACGAATCGGATGTCTCGATCGCCAGAATTTGTTGGCAGATAGTAAACAGCGGCAATCCCAGGATCGGTTTTAAGGTGTTCCTTGGCGTACCAGCGAGCCATTGAAGCGCGATCGAATTGTATTGCAGGCATCAAAAAGTCTCTTGTTTAGTGTGTAAGTTCGATCTGTCTCTCGTCGCCGAACGTTCACGGTAACGCTGCGGTACTCAACTCGTGTTGACCGCTTTGTTCGGGCTTTTTCCGTGATGTACCATCTGCGACTCGTCGACCATCTTTACCTTGGCGTGACTGAAAATCAGCCACGATCTTGCAGACATCGTACGCAAATGACGCCGCATTTTCCTCTCGGACTCTTCGGATTTCTGAAACAGATTTCTGAAACAATTGGATCATCAAACATTGATCAACTCCTGGGGCGTGCAGATGACAGGCGAGGCTAATCCGTGATCCGAGAGCATCTCTTCAATTTTACGGCGAAACGATGGATTAGCAATGTGCTTGCAATTCCACGTGAGCCAATAGTCCATTTCCTTTTGTGCTGCAGTCGCAATGTCGACAGCATCGATTGCCGTTTTGGGTGGCAGACCAACGCGGCGCAATGCGTCTTCTGCCAAGGTCCGAGTGTCCAATGTGATCGCAACAACGGGAACGGAGGTGACCATGGGACCAGGTTCCCATGGTGCGGTGACCATGGTGCGGTGACCATGGTGCGGTGACCATGGTGCGGTGACCATGGTGCGGTGACCATGGGAACACTGGAGGCCATGGGGACACTGAGCTGGCTTGAAAATATGTTGCGATTTTGCTCAATTTGTGCTCGTCTCCGGTTTTGATCACATTTGATTTGGAGCGGAATGATAGCGAGGATGGCTCGTGCGGAAGTGTTTGCGCCTGATGAGGTTGCGGTTGTACATGTGATGAATCGCGTGGTTCGTCGCTGTTATCTGCTGGGTGACGATCCCGTCAGTGGCAAGAATTATGATCATCGTAAGTTGATGATCGAAAATCAGTAACAGCGATTGGCCGGGGCGTTCGGGATCGACCTGCTGGGATTTGCCATCATGTCGAATCATTTCCATTTGATTCTGAGGTCTCGTCCGGATGTTGTGGGAGGTTGGGATGATACCGAGGTCGCTCGCCGGTGGTTGTTGATTTGTCCGGTGCGGAAGAATTCGGCGGGGGAACCGGGAGAAACGGGGACTGGCTCCGTCTTCGGTGCCTAATATCTTGAAAATCCGAACAATAACGTGATGATAGAGCAGTTTCCGTAAGCGTCAATCGATCGCGACAAGATGCCTGGTTGCGATCATCGGCTTGTAGATCGTCATGCCTGGGAACTTCGAGT
>JBIKZJ010000485.1:0-4685 GCA_044354755.1 Schlesneria sp.
TCGACTCTGCGTTCAAAGCTGGCCACGCTGGGGATCACACTCGATCGAACGGTTCATATTGCCAGTTAACGCCATGTCATCAGTCGTGACCAGGCCATCAATCCTCTTCCGAGGTGCATTCCATGATCCAGCGAACCGAACGGGAGGGCGAAAACACCGAGGTCAGCCCCGGTTTCGTTGACTCGCCGCCACGCCAGAAACCGACCATTGTCTCGCAGGAAACCGAACGGCCTGCGCAGCCACTCGTCAGTCAACAGCCACCCGTCAGCCGACGATCGCATGCGCTCGAGCGGCGGTGTGTTGAACTGCTTTATCGCCGGATCGGGAGACCTGCCGTGCAGTTGGTCTTATGGGACGGAACCATCCTGGGGGATTGCTGCGCTGCGACCAAGCGGGTGGTGTTTCATCATCCTCGCGGATTGCTTCGGTTGCTTACCAATCCGATCCTGGGGTTTTGCGAAAGTTATACGGCAGGAGACATTGATATCGAGGGTGATCTGATCGCCGTTTTAACCGAGCTGAACCGGGGGTTGTCGAGGGGGGGGACGACCACCTGGAAACCTCGATTGCCGCCGTGGTTGTGGTGGCAACATTCGCTCTCTGAATCACGAAGAAACGCACAGAACCATTACGATCTGGGAAATCCGTTCTATCAGTTATGGCTCGATCCACAACTGGTCTACACCTGTGCTTATTACACGTCCAGCGAAGCGAAGCTCGAAGCGGCCCAAACCGCCAAGCTTGATTATGTTTGTCGTAAATTGCGACTGAGTCCAGGTGAGACCGTGATCGATGCCGGATGTGGCTGGGGTGCCCTCGACCTGCATCTGGCTCGACATTATGGCGTGACAGTTCGCGCCTTTAATCTATCACCCGAACAATTAGATTACGCACGCAGTCGTGCTCGCGCGGAAGGATTGCAGCACCGGATCGAATTCATTGACGACGACTATCGAAATATCACGGGAACGTGTGACGCTTTTGTTTCTGTTGGGATGCTCGAACATGTGGGGCCCGAGAATTACCGGGGGCTTGGTCAGTTAATCGGTCGCATTTTGAGTCCCGCTGGACGTGGTTTGATCCATAGTATCGGACGGAATGTTGCCAGACCGCTCGATCCCTGGACCGTCAAACATATTTTTCCTGGAGCCTATGTTCCGAGTCTGATGGAAATGATGAACATCTTCGAGCAGAGCAACTTTTCGGTTCTTGATGTGGAAAACCTCAGGTTGCACTATGCAAAAACCTGTGCGGAGTGGCTTAAGCGGTTCGAAGAGCAGTCCGCGAAGGTCGAGCAAATGTTCGATGCCGAATTTGTGCGGATGTGGCGACTTTATCTCGCGGCATCGTCCGCCTCGTTTGAAAATGGCGATTTGCAGCTATTCCAAGTGGTCTTTGCGCGGGCAAATCACAATCAGTTACCCTTAACTCGAACAGACTGGTACAGGCAGGATCATGATCGATTGTGACGTTTTAATTGTGGGTGGCGGGCCTGCTGGCTCGACCTGTGCCTGGAAACTGGTCCAGGCGGGCCTGAATGTCGTCGTGCTTGATAAGCACGCGTTTCCTCGCCAAAAAGTTTGTGCCGGCTGGATTACACCACAGATCTTGAGCGAGCTCGAGATCACGGCGGAAGACTATGCGAAAATCGGCATCATCCAGCCGATCACCCGTTTCATCACGGGACTGATCGATGGGCCGGAAATCGAAACCGATTATCGCCGTGTGGTTAGCTATGGAATCAGGCGATTTGAATTTGATCACTACCTGCTTCAACGTTCCAACGCGACTCTTTGTTTGGGCGAGGTCTTTCAATCTCTTCATGCCGGCAGTCGACGCTGGATCGTGAATGAGAAGTATTCTGCCAAGGTGGTGATCGGTGCTGGCGGGCATTTCTGTCCCGTCGCGCGATGGCTCAAAGGGCACGCTCTCGGAAATGAGGCGACTCGCTCCGCGTACGGCGAATCGCAATCGGTTGTCGTTGCCCAGGAGCTCGAATTTGAGATGAGCCTCAGGCAGCAACAGCAGTGTTCGGTGTTGCCAGACCGCCCCGAGCTCTATTTTTGTCCTGATTGTCAAGGATATGGGTGGGTGTTTCGCAAAGGAAACTTTCTCAACGTTGGCTTGGGACGCGATGACGAAGCGGACTTATCTGTTCACGTTCGAGATTTTGTTCGATCACTGGTGAAACAAAACAAAATCCCGGCGGATCTCACGGGTCGCTTTCATGGTCATGCTTATCGCCTGCGTACAGAGCTCCCTGCAGTCTCCCAAAACTCGAATATTCTCTTGATTGGTGATGCGGCAGGGCTGGCAGACCAGCATTCGGGCGAGGGGATCCGTCCCGCCGTCGAATCCGGACTGATCGCCGCACGCAGCATGATCGACGCGACGTTGGATCGCCCTCATGAACTTGGATCCCTCTACGCAGACAGACTTCGTGAATGGTTTAAGGTGCCATCCCCATCCAAATCCCTGCAATGGATTCCGCCGCAAGTCCAGCAGCGGGGGGCACGCTACCTGATGCGTTCCCGCTGGTTTGCTCGTCGGGTTCTGCTGGATCGCTGGTTTCTGCATCAGTCCCAGAAACCTCTACCAGGATAAAAATCCCGCCGCACGCGTCGTTTTGAAGAGGACCCAGACCGAACCTGACGATGGGTTGTTTCCGCAAAGTATTGTCGACCGGCGAACTTCGCCCTGCCGGCCATTTGAGTGCGACCGCATTTCTTGTATTCGCACGAGCGGTGTCGGCATCGGCGCGGGCCGCCAACCCATCCGGACGGGAACTCGCCAATTCCACCATCCGCGACGATTCCGCCGGTCTCCAGGTCCAGCGCAGGACATCCTCTTGCGGATCAATGCTGGCATTGGCTTGCCAGCCAAGATGACGTGTTAGGTCCAGCATCGCGGTTTGCAAATTGGCTTCCGCAATTTTCTGCTGTTGTCGCGTCGAGCGGACATCCAACCGGACGATCGCCACATCGGCCTGACGAAGCGCAATTAGATCTGGATTCTGAACCAGTCCCAATTCGATCGCATGATGGATCGTCAGCTGTGTCGACGCGACAGAATCCAGGGAAAACTTCGTCGGATCCTCAAGCTCGGCTGCTGCGACTTGCAGGATGTTTGGCGCAGCGGTACCGAGTTCGTCGGCGGTTGCTGCCGATGCGGCCCCCCGCTGTGCTGCCAATGGCAATTCTGCGGATTGTGGTTGGGAAACTGTGTCAATTCGCGGGGCATGGTATGGGTGATGAGCCCGTCGTGCAGTGCGGCAGCCGATCGCAAGTGTGAGCGCTAAAGCCAGAACCAGTCCCGTTTGGCGAATTTTCATAGCGATCCCTGCCCCTGCTACCACACAGTCCTGCGACGACATCCCCGTCGCTATCACTTGAGTTTCGACTTCTGAGATTCACCGCAGGGAGTCAAAGAGGGACGGTTCTGTAGCCTGACGCGCAGGTCTTGTCGAGCATTCGGAACAGACGACGTTTGTCAGATCGACGGGCGATACCGGTCAGCGAGACTTTGCGGGTACAGGTTTTTTCCGAGGGAAGGACTTGGAATTTGTGGGGATTTTAAACGGTTCAACCACAAACCCCGTGCGCGAGGTGCAAATCCCGTACTCTGCAGCATTCATGACGACTTCGGTCCCTGATTCCTCCCGTTTGACGGCCATGACGATCGAATTGCTTGGTCTTGACCGGTTTCGTGGTCCCCTTCTTTCAGAAGCGTTCAGGCAAATCCCTGAGAAACCGCGTTCGATTCGTGAATCACACTCTGTTCAGAAAATGCGAAGATTGTGAACCACGAATCAAACGAATAACACGAATAGGAGGGTAAGAAATCCCAAAAACTGAAAACTGAAAACTGAATTTTCACAGCAGCGCACTCAGTTATCCGTTGAACCGGTTTTGATGAATTTTTGATGAAGAGGGGAACCTCTGTGGTTATTCAGGCAGCGGGAACAGGATTGATTCACGGTGATCACGTAACATTTGCATCAAGGCGTCCGCGATCCGCTGGTGCCCTGCGGCATTCGGATGGAATTCTTCGGTGGCATCGAACAGGCCCTCGCGAACGGTTGTCCAACCCGACAGGTCGCACACAACGAAACCAGCAGACTCGGCCAGTGCGACCAGTTTCTCCCTGGGGTCCTCGATGGCGGGTGCGGGGACCGGAAGATAAATCCAGACCGGAAGAATCCCTCGACTCCGGCATTCGTCGACAATGGTTCGGTTGATTGCCAGCAACAGTTCCGCTTCATCCCGTTGCAGTCGGCTTTGGATTGCTCCCGGTGCCATCTCGGCATTCACACCCGATCGTGCCACGACCTCTTGCAGATGACGGGAGGGAAGTTCGAGTCGCTGTGCCACCAGTTGCGCGGTATGGCTGGCTAATTCGCGAAATTCGTCCTGATGAGCAAAGTAGAATAAGTAATCCGGTTCGAACCCGAAAACTTTACGCTGGATCCGCACCAGGCGGTGAGGTGCCCATTGTTTTCCGACGCCAAAATTCAAAATCTCGACGGCAGGAGCAGTCGGGGTCTGGGGGTCATTTAATCGCCGCTGAAGCTCGCGACTGAAGACCTCGTCGTCAGAGACCCCGTATCCCATGACGATGCTCGATCCCACCATCGCCACGCGAATTGTTCGCTGTGGTTTGTTGAGTGTGAGGGAATTGCGGTCTCG
>JBIKZJ010000110.1:0-15373 GCA_044354755.1 Schlesneria sp.
CGTCACGTACCATCAGGCGGATCAGGAACTGATTGGGGACACCAGCAGTCACCGTCCATGCCATTTCCCCGTTCGCGTCCTCCTGCCAACCTCGAATCGGTATCCAGGTCCCTTCGCGGCTCGCGGCGTAGTAAAGGGAAATGGATTTTTCGGCGGGATACGATTCGGTCACTCGCCAGCGAATCCGCAGTTTATTGAAGTTCGGCCCCTGGCCTTGCTCAATCGGGAGCAGTTCCACGGTCGGTGCGGTCTGATCGACGGTCACCAACATCGCGGGGGGATCCCCTGCTGCGGGGCGATCTTGGGACAAACCCGCTCCACTACTGACCCGAATGGCAAACCCATAATTGCCATCGTGAGGCACATCCACAGGAAACGGGCTTTTTCGATCGGGATCGTCTCCGTACTTCCACCACGTCCGTCCGAGATCTTCGGTGACGTACAACTCAACCGCGCTGACTCCCGATGGTCCCACATCTGCGAGTTGATACCCAAGCTGGAAATGCCGGGACGCAACAAATTTCTGTGAGCTGGAGCGGGGACCCCCCGACCGTTCATCTGGCACGGAACGAGGTAGCAGAAAATTCCTCCGTAGCGCAAAGGGGGCTGGAGCATCCTCGGAATTTGCGACTTTTCCATTCTGATCAATCGAAATCGGAATCGCAGGAATGCTGCGGGCCTGACTCTCGCTGGCTGAAGTCGGGAATGCTGTCGTTCCTGCGGTTCTCCAATAGCCTGCTGCCTCGCGGTGAGAATCGGGGCGGAGCTCTTGATCCCCCTGTTCTGTTGTTTCCACCTCAGGAATCGGGACTGCCGAAAGTCGATCGTGAATGAATGCGCGACCGGTCTCGTCTTCGCGTGGTTTGGTGGCAATCTTTCCCTGGGGAACCTGCCGCTGCTTCAAAGCGGGATAGTTGTCGGCATCGATTTCAATCTGCACCTTGGACTGTGCCACGTTTCCCGCTGCATCGGAAATACTCCCACGAACAGAAACAATCCCTGATTGCCCGATATTCCAGGACGTCTCGCCCCGCGCTCGCGGCACGACATCCAGGTGTGACCAGTCTTTCGAGTTCGGCGCGAGGTATTCCAGCCGCAGCGAATTGATATCCAGATTCGAATCACTCGCCTTCCACCGGGCCTGAATTCTTCCCGCAGCGGTCTGCTGAAGAACGATGTCCATCAACGGCTGTGTATGATCCACGACGACGATCAAGCCGGTTTCATAGGATCCACGGGGCGGGTGTAGCTGATTCTGTCCATCCAGCGTTTTGACTGCAAACCAGAATTCCCCTTCTGAGCTACAGTTGTATTCGAATTTCCCCCCATCCGGCTTCAGCACCTGAGCCAACTCCCAGGTTTCGCCTTGATTGAGAGAAACATGCAGTTGCACTTCACGAGCGTTCATTCGCTTCAGTGCCACCGCATCAAATTTGAAGGGGATGCGAAAGCGTGTTTTACTGGTATGGGTCGGGTTGGGAAGGTTCGCGGCGCCTGCCGACGAATGGATCAAGAAAAACCCCACCACGACTGCCAACGCTCGCATTCGGCCTGCCATGATCGCGCTCCGTTCATCCACGCTCGTTGGTCGATGAGTTTTCATCGACCCGATCACAGTCGATAAAAACCCGCTGCCATTCCGTTCGTCCACGCTCGCCACTCGATGAGTTTTCATTCGATCACCAAATCCCCATCAATGCGAGCCTGCGTAGGATTCGACTGCAGCTCTCTTTTCGCTTCTTACCGCTATCGACGGGATTTCGGCCCGGACTTGAAGACCCGCAATTGTTCATCGGCCCTCTGGGAAAGCCTGGAGGACTTTGCGACGATGAATTGAAATTTTTCAATTACCAATCGGCAGTTTATGCCAAATCCGGGGTGGGAGTCGGGACTGCCAGTACCTCCATCCAGAAATTCCCCAGGTGCTGGGCAGCGATCGCAATCGAAAAGTGAGTCAACGCTCGATCGCGTGCCTCATCACCAAGCCGCTGAGCGGCATTCGCGTCCGCCAACAGCTCCAGGATCGCCTCGGAGAGTGCCGCAGGATTGCGAGGGGGGACCAGCCATCCGGTCACGCGATCAATCACAATTTCCGCTGTCCCCCCCACATCCGTTGCCACGATCGGAATGCCCGCCGCCGAGGCCTCAAGCAGAACCCGACCAAACGGTTCCTGATTGGCCGGATGAACGAGCAGGTCAATTTCGCACAGTAGTTCACAGACATCCTCACGATGTCCGCACCAGTGCAGTCGATTGGCAAGTCCAGCCTGGTCAAATTCCTGCTGAATTTTTCGCTCGAACAGAATGCTTTCCTCCTTCTGCGAGGTCCGCTCACCGATCAACAGAAAATGCGTCTGTGGAAACTGAGCCACAATCGCGGGCGCTGCAGTCGCCAGCACGTCTTGCCCTTTTCGCAGACCAATCTGCCCAATACAGGCAATCAGCTTCACCGCAGTCCGGTCGCTAATATTTGACGAATTCCCTCCAAACCCGAAACCTGGTTCAATCCCCTGTTTGTTGGTCGGCTCATCGACCGATTCGCTTGACGCGGGAATCGGATGGGGGTCGGAAGGATTGAGTCCCAATTCCGATTTAAGCCAACCGGTGCGGGGTCGTGGTTGAAAACGGTTCAAATCAAGTCCGTTTTGAATCACTGTGGTGCGAGTGGGATCGAGTCCCTGATCCACATGGAACTGCCGTGTCGCCTGCGAGACGGCAACCAGTCGTTGATTCCGGTTCAGGTCGGCGATGGCGGCTCGACTGAGTTTGATGATGTCACGAAGATGCCCCGTGGTCGGCATCGTCAGCACGTTTGCGATCCGCCCGAGTAATCGTCCCATGGAAAGCGAATTGGCATGGACCAGGTCTGGATTTAAGGCCGTGATCAACGCGGTCAACGATGTTTCCACATCCGACGCGGACATACGCTGTCCCAATTCATCCCAAGGCGACCAGGCGACCAGCGGGATCGAGCGTTCTTGCAGGGCTTGGGCGAGCCGACCCAACGGAGGGCCGATGGCAATCCAATCGAAGTGCGAGTCACCCGGCCCCAGTTCATCCAGCACGGACAGCATCGAACGTTCACCGCCGTTCAAGGTGCTGAATTCAAAAATAATCGCGATCCGGGGGCGTGGCATCGACAGCCTTTTGGCGAGAACGAGCGTCAGGTGTCCTGAATTTGACTGACCGACTTTACCGGGAAAAGGAATTTCCAGAGGAACTCGAATTGCGTCTTGGAACCAGGAAGGGGATAATATAACGAGTTCAACGACTCACGGAACGGTCTTTTTTTGTTTGGTCGTCTCCGAATTCGTGCGGGAGGAATCATGTCAGTAGTTCCGCGGGGAATTCCGCCACAGATCGAGCAACAGTTGTTGGCCCTCGATCGGCAAATTCGTGATCTTGCCTTTCTGCGCGGAACCGGACGGCTGGTGCTTGGACTCTGTCTGTTTCTCGGCTGCGGTCTTGTCCTCGATGCCCTGCTGGATCTGAATAGTACTCTCCGCTGGGGATTGCTCGTAAGTGGGATGGCCCTCGCCGGGCTCTTGTTGTGGCGCGGCCTGATCCGGCCCGCATTCGCCCCCGTCTCCTTTTCCACGCTGGCCGCCATGATCGAGGGGCAATTTCCCGAATTGCGTGAGCGATTGACATCACTGGTGGAACTTCGCGGCGGCGACAGTACCGATCTGGCTCCCGGTGCCTCCCGACTGATGCAAGATCTGCTGGCGCGACAGACCCTCAAATCCATGAATCAGATTTCTGTCGACAAGGTGACCGCGAATCAAAGCCCGCTGCTGGCTATTGTTTCTGCCGCTGCTGCAGTGCTGCTGTTGGTCGCACCACTCGTATGGAATGCCGACGGATACGGGCTACTGCTTGGTCGGTTTTTCGCTCCTTCCGGAAACTTTGCCTGGGGAACCCGCCTGGAGTTGAAGGTGATCGAGGGTGATCAAGTGGTGGCACGCGGATCGGATGTCCCCATCCATGTCGCCCTGTTCGAGCGTCGTGGTCATCGTGAACTGGAAAAGAGCCACAGCACCCCTCTGTGGCTGCATTGGACCGATGCCAATCATTCTGCGGACAGCCGACGACTTGATTGGGACGATCAAGCGGGAAAATGGATGACAACACTGCCCCATCTCCAGCAATCGCTGACCTATCGAATCTCGACCGGCGGTGCAAAATCGGGAACTTATCGGATTGATGTCGCGGATCCTCCCGTCATCACTCAGCTGAATCTCGAAATTGATCCACCCCCTTACACCGGACTCCCTGCTAGAAATCTGTTGGGTGTCCCCAGTGAAGTGCTGGTCCAGGAATTCAGTCGGATCCGGCTGCAGGTGACCTTTCAAGATCCGGTTGTCGCCGCCCAACTCTTTTGGCCTCGCCCCACCGAGAACCAGCACCGGGATCCCGCCGCACCGGAAGAAGCACAGGGCAAGGAACATTCGATTCCGATCGAGCTGGCTACAGATGGTAAGTCAGGAAGTGCCAATGTGATCGCTCGGGCGAACGGGGCGTTTGCCGTGCAGGCCCGAAATTCACTGAAGCTGACAAACCAGGATGCTGCTCGCCAACTTCTGGTCAAACGGGACCAGCCCCCGACGATCCGATTAAATGGAGCGGATGCTCCGGTCCTGGTGAGGCCCGATGAACGGTTTGAGCAGCAGGTCGAAGTCACCGATGATTTTGGACTGGCGGCAGTCGAATTGCACCTGGAAACCTCAACCGGGACCAAGCAGGTCGAACACCTGACTGCCGCGATACGACAGGAATCACCCGTCGACCACACTTTTATCGTCGACCTGACTCCGTTCAGCCTCAGTGGCGGCCAAGTGATCACCTACCGCATTCGCGCAGTTGATAGTCGCCCCGAGCCAGCACCCCACGAGGTCTGGTCGGTGACGCGAACTTTGATGGTCAACACCAGCCTCAAGCAAATTCCCGATCAACAACTCGCGGCCGAATCACAAAGTCTCGACGAGATGCTCAATCGCCTCAGAATGGATCTGAATGAATCCAAAAAAGAACTCACGACGCTCCATGAACAGATCGAACGCGAGTCGTTGAATCGGACGCCCGAATCCAACAAAAACGATCGACTGAATGAGTTACAGAACGAGCAAACGCGATTAATCGAGCGGTTGGAAGAATTGGGTGATCGACTCGGTCAGCGACCCATCACGGAAGACCTGGCCGCGATGACCGAGCAAATTGTGGACGAGCAACTCAAAGTCGCTCAGGAACGACTGGAACAATCAAAAAACCAGGTCTCTCGTGATCAATTGGAACCAGTGTCTCAGGCCATCGATCGGACAGGTACTGCCGATCGGCAGTTGCAACAACTCGAACGACAGTTCAATGAGCTGAATAAACTGGAACAAGACCTCGGTGAAATGTCTCGAATGGCGCAGCGAGCGGAACGCGTTGCCGAACAGCTCGAACAAATCCAGCACGAGCAGGAACAAAGAAGCCTGGACCAGGAATCGCCGTCTCCCCAGCCGTTGAAGGGGGACGAAACGGATGCAGCGCAGCGGTTGCAAAACCTCAAAGACGAAGGAAAAAAACTCGCCGACCAGATGCAGGAGTTATTGAAGAAGCATCCCGAGTTGGTCGACGCCGCTCGCCGTGAACAGCAGCAACAACTCAGCGATCTGGCGGAACAGGCGCGACAATTAGCGGAACCGCAACAGCGACTGGCCGACGCCCTGAAGCAGGGAGCGGATGACTCTCCTGCCGTCGCTTCACGCCCGGAAAATAAGGCCCCGATCGCAGAGACTCCTCAGTCGAAGAACTCGAATCCCAACGAGACCGCCACGGCGAATCCTGACGGACCGACTAACAAGGCTGAACAACTCGAATCGGCGTCTGAACAAGTCGCTGCGCGTGCACCAGACCCATCACAGCCATCAGAGCCACCACAAAACCCCGACGAAGCGACCACTCCCTCATCCCCAGATCGCGACCTTGCGACTCAGGCCAACGCCGCCGAAATCCCTGATTCCCTGCCGAAAACACCCGCCGCAGATTTGACCTCCCGCCCGCACAACACTCCTGATCGGCAGTCGGAAAAGGCCGAGTCAGAAAAACCGCAGCAGAAACCGTCACCGCAGAAACCGTCGCAGCAGAAACAGGGGGCAGAGGCGGCGAGAGAGCAGGGACAGATTGCTGAACAGGCAACCGAGCAAGCCTTGAAATTGGCACGCGAAGTGGGAGCAGATGCCCCCGCCACTCAGGCCGCAGCCGAATTTGCGCGGAAGGCCGAGTCGGCAAAACAACAGGCACAGACAGGAGAATTGGCCGCTGCTGCAACAGCAGCGGAAGCCGCCGCATCCGCCGCGAAAGAAACCCGTCAGCAACTGAATCCGGACGATCAGTCGATCTCGCCGCAATCCCAAACTGCAGAAGAACTCGCTAACCGGCAGCGTGAATCCGCACAGCGTCTGCAAAAGCTGGCGCAATCGACCGACGCGGCTCGTGGCGCTCAACAACAAGGCCAGCAAGAACTGATGCAGGCCACCAAACAGCTGGCAAATCAACTCGATCAGATCGCGAAAAACTTGCAGTCCGAACCACTGAATGAAGCTTCATCGGCCGAGTCGGGCGAGCGAGCCCGACAGGGGCTCGAAAAAGCGAGTGAGTCGATGCAGCAATCGGAACAGGCCAATCGACAAAATGATCCACAACAATCGGCCGAGGGGGCAGCCGATGCGGCCGAAAAACTGAAACAGGCCGCTAACGAAGTCAAACCGACCTCACCCCGCCCTGCATCAGCAACACCGGTTCCTCCAAAGCTCGGCAAACAAATGGCCGACGCCAGTCAACAGCTCGCCGCTGCCGAAAAACGACTGCAAGCTTGTGACTGCCCGAATCCCGGCAGCGGGCAGGGGCCGGCAAAGCCCGGTGGTCGTTCAAAGGGTGGCAAAAGCGACCCGCAGCAGGAAGGCGATCCGCAAATCGGCGAGGGGACACCACAGGAGCCACAAGGGACGGAGTCACAGAAGGGACAGCCTTCACCGCAAGGGCCGGAAAAAGAGTCCCAGCCAGGGCAAGCGTCCGCACAGCAGGGGGAATCCGGATCACAACAAAAACCGTCGCCGTCCCCCCGCGGGGCTGCCTCCCCCAGCGGTGCTGATGGAACAGAGAAGCCCGCTCCGCAATCAAGCTCTTCACTCGCCAAGGCTGCCGGACAGTTTCGTGAGGTGGCGGCGCTGTTGCGGCAGACTCGTCAAGAACTCAAGCCAAATTCCTCGCCCGGAAAATCGAGCCCCAAATCTCAACCCGGCAAGTCAACATCAGATGAGTCTCTGGCAGATGAGTCTCTGGCAGAATCGGAGCCGGGTGAAGGCGAACCAGGGAAAGGCGAAGCGGGGGAAACCCCGAATGGAACGACGACCCCGCCAAACCTCAACCATCTGGATGGGGAACTGCAACAGCAGGCCCGGCGCAATTGGGGTCGGCTTCCGGGTCAACTCCGTACCGAGATTCTGCAAGGGGCTGGAAAAAAGTCACACCCGGAATACACGCAGCGAATTAAATCCTATTTCGATGAAATTACGAAACCGGCCAAATGAACCATTTTGGAATCCGACTCTGCTTCTGGCTGTGTACCTTGACCGCCCTCATGATTGGGGCACCTCTAGCAGGTGCGGTTAAGGATCAAGCGGTTGATGGTGCGGTCGTCAAAGCGTTGGAATTCCTCGCCTCACAACAAAATCGCAATGGTAGTTGGAGTGTCACCTCGGCAGGAGAGTCAACTGCCACCACGTCACTTGCTGTCATGGCCTTTCTGGCTGCAGGACATCTCCCCTCGGAAGGCCCCTATGGTCCGGCGATCGATCGCGCCATCGACTACGTTCTGGCACACCAGCAACGGAACGGGCTGATCGTCGATAAGTCGACACACGGGCCGATGTACGATCATGGCATCAGCACGTTGATGCTGGCGGAAGTGGCCGGAATGACGAAGAAAGAAAACTCGGTTCGAGTTCGTCAGGTGCTGGAAAACGGAATCCGCCTGATTCTCAAAGCCCAACAGGTCCGTAAAGCCCGCCGCGAGTCGGGTGGATGGCGGTATCAACCCGGCAGTGAAGACAGTGACCTCAGTGTCACCGGATGGCAATTGCTCGCGCTGCGAGCGGCCAAGGATATTGGGTGTGATGTTCCGATCGAACGGATTGATCTCGCCGTTGAATATGTCAAAAAATGTGCAAACCAGCGCGGATTCGGATACCAGCCCGGTAATGGCTCTACCGCGACGCTGACCGCTGCCGGGATCCTCTGCCTGCAGGTCTGCGACCATTTTGAAGACCGGGAAGTGGTTGCCGGAATGGAATTTCTTCAGCGGCAGCCGTTGCGCTACGATCAATCGTGGTTCTTTTATGGTGCCTACTATCAGTCGGTGAGTGCCTATAAGTACGGAGGAGCTGACTGGGACCGAACAAAACTGCTGTTGTTTCCTGAGCTGTTATCAAATCAGGGTCCAAAGGGAGACTGGATTGCGCGCAATGGCAGCGAACAACCGCATGGGCCCGTCTATAGCACCAGCCTCGCCGTACTGGCTCTCACCGTCGAATACGGTTACCTCCCCATCTATCAGCGCTGACGACCCGTATTGAGCTGGAACACGAAGGGGCGGGCCAGCGAAATTACTGTTGTTGCTGTTGCTGTGCCACTTCGAGGTTCCAGGCCGGTAGGCCTACCACCTGCCGGAATCCCGCAGTGACCAGTGCCGACTCATATTCTGCTGGTGAATTCAGGTTTTCCAGCGTGGCCAACTGGGGATCGACATCGCGGAATTCCTCAATCTCGATTTTGCACGTCGATAGTCGATCGAAAAGCATGCGTGGTGCCAAACATCCCTCGGCCAGCATCGCCAGGACGTGTGGAAGTATCGATGTGCGATAGACGGCAGCAAGAGGGTGACAGTGCTGGTCATCACAAGGAACCGCAATCTCGTATCCCTCCAGTTTTTCAAATACGCGCTCTACAAATCCCGGAACCAGTAAGGGAACATCGCAACTGGTCACATAGACCGCCTCGACATGCGGGCCGATCGCTCGTAGTCCCGCAGCCAGCCCTTCGAGCGGGCCGCGATCAGGACGTGCGTCGCGTACAATCCTGAGCACGGAAGAAATCTCTGGCAGAACCTGGCCGGGTGACGCGACCACCACACACTCTTCAAGCGGAACCACCTGACTTACCAATCGGATTACGCGTGGTAACATCCGCTCGGGACCAAACGGTAGCGAGGCTTTGTCGTAGCCCATTCGGCTCGATTTTCCCCCACAAAGGATGATTGCTCCCCGCTTCATGCCAACAGGCCCCTGTAAACTCGGAATCACGCCGACAAGATGACATGAGGTTAATTCCGGCGTTCCTCACGTGGCCGGATCCGAAGCTTCAACGCCCCCTCGTCCCCGCGTTTACCATGGTTCCCAATTCCCCACCGTATTGCCGACTTGATTGCTCACCGTAAGCACGCGGGCCAATCTCCCCCTCTGTTGCAGCAACCCGACCGTCCGGCAACCTTGTCGGCAATTGTACGAAATGGCCCGAAGCGTTAGTGTGACAAGGGGTCGAGGCCAAATGCAACCATAACCGCTCTGCCAAATGCCGCTCTGGTTACGGTTGCGACCAAAATGGCCGCTGACCGGTTCTCCGAATTACCGAGGAAATCGAAGCTGATGGCGCTCAAGCTCGTCTATCGTACTGAAACACCGATCCCCGTCGAAATCGAGGGATTCACCCCGGATTGGGCGAGCGACAAATCGCTGGCCGAAATCGAACGGTTCGAAATCTTTCACGGCAATCGCAAACTTCCCCTTGCAGAACTGTTTGCCATCTCGGGTGATCCGAGTGATCGGCACTGGGATTTTGAAGGAAATCTGGCGGGTGTGCACTGGATTGGTGCCCACATGACCTCTGGCACGATTCACATTCATGGTGATGCAGGGCGACATGTCGGCAGCCAGATGCGCGGCGGCAAGATTCTCATCGACGGAAACGTCAGTGACTGGGTCGGTGCCCACTTGAATCGTGGACTCATTCATGTCCGAGGAAATGCCAGCGACCTCGTCGGTGCCGCCTATCGAGGTTCGACCAAAGGGATGACCGGAGGTTCGATTCTGATCGATGGCAACGCCGGGAATGAGGTCGGCTTGGCCATGCGCCGAGGAATCATCGCCATCGGCGGCTCGGCAGGTCACATGCTCGGCTTCAGCCTGATTGCCGGAACGATCCTCGTGATGGGCCAATGCGGAATTCGCCCCGGTGCCGGAATGCGTCGAGGAACGTTAGGATTGTTTGGTTCCCGTCGACCGGTGCTACTTCCCAGCTTTCGCTACGCCTGCACCGCCCAGCCACAATTTGTGCCGTTGATGCTGCGGACCGTGCGCAATCAGGGATTCCAGATCGATCCCGCGCTGGAATCCTCGCTGTTTGACTTCTACCGGGGAGATCTGCTCACCGTCGGCAAAGGTGAGATTTTGTTTCGACACCCCCTGTAAGACAAGCACTGTGAGACAAGCCCTGTGAGACAAGCCCTGCCTTGCTCTGCCCTGCCCTGCTCTGCCCTGATATCAAATCCGTTCATCTCAAGTAAACAGTCCATGCAAAAACCAGCATCGACTGTCACGATCAACGAAAACCCAGAGACTGACTCCGTTCGCCAGATCCAGACGGTAATAGTCTCGTTTCGTATCAGGACCCCGCCACCAGCCGGTTTCAATCCGCTCGGGGCCACCGACTCGCACCACCGACGAATGATTCACTTGTCGCGGCAGACCATCACGGGAAAAAGCCTGCACCACCAGCGGCTGTGGTGTTGAAAACAGCCGAGAGGGACGACAACGGAGCCGTGAGAGAGAGGGAATCCCCTCCAGCTCAAGCGGCTTTTGTTGAGCGAGCCAGGGGACCGCCTGGCAGGCGAATTCCGGTTGCGGATCAGCGGTCAATTGCAGGCGAAGTACACGCTGTGGACTCAGCCGGACACTCAGCCGGTCAACCAGTTCCGCCAGTGCCTGTGGCTGAGGATCGTCGGCCTCGTCGGCAAACAGCGTGCGCTGTCGAATCGACGGCAAGCCGATCTCGACCGCCTCCATCCGGACCCCGTGTACCCCCGTGTGAAACAGCCGTCGCTCGTTTTGCAGACGCAGCAGTTCCAGCAGATGCCGCTTCTGTGTCGTCGGCTGTAACAAACGCAACCGCGTCGGCTCGGTCGTCGAACCGAGCCAGTGACAGACCAGTTCCTGCAATCCGACCCGGCGTTCCTCAAGTATCACCAGCAATCGTTCCAGCAACACCTCGCAAACATGATCCAGCGTCTGCCGATCTGTCACCGGCTCTTCAAACGGCCACTCGGTTAATAATGGCTCAACCAGCCGTTCGGCCTGTAAGAGCTCCGCAGCCCCCCCCAAGGCCTGATCGAGGCGACTTAGTAACTCTTTACCAAATCGCGACGGCAAACTCGTACGGGGAAGTCGCTGCAGTTCGGCAATCGTCACGACATCCAGTTTTTGTAGCGATTCCCTGACCGTCTCAGAAATTCGTAACGCCGCAACAGGAAGCGGTCCAAGCCACGCAGCCTGCTGACCCGCTGGAACCAGCGCGATCTCGGCCTCACCAAAATGACTGATCCCCCACGCCGCTCCCCACGAGTCCGCAATCGCCACGCGGATCTGAATCCGCTGTCGGGCAAATTCCAACTGCAAACGTTCGGCCAACCCCCGCTCGCCACCAAATAAGGATTCACTCCCGGAAATATCGAGCCAGATCGATTCAGGGGTTGCCCCCTCTTCCAACCCTGCCAGCGGAGTGTACTGATGGCACCAATGAGCCAGTTCCTGCAGTCGCAAACGGTCGGCCACCGGATCGGCTCGCTTCAAGACCGGTCGCAACAGCGGCTTATCCACCCGGTTTTTCTGCCGATTCCGGTGGGAAGAACGCTGGGCCGCTGTGGAACGAACCGGTAGCAGCGACCGAACTTCACCCAATGGCATTCCTGGGTGAATTCCCCATAACTCCGCCTCGGAAGAGCAAACGGTCACCTGAAACCCTCGTCGTCCCTCGGCAAAGATGACGAAAGGAGGCTCGGCCGCAGCTTGCTCAGGCTCCGGTTTCGGTTCAGGCCCCGGCCGCTCGGCGCGGAGACGTTGCAGTGGCCAGCGAGGAAACCAGACGCACATCACCCGTCGCATCACACACATCCAGTTCGACAGCGCCCCCTTCGTGACATCGGCCACGACACGAGAGCAATTCCACTCGTATTCGTTTTCCTTCCCCGTGTGCCAGCGTTGGTCGGGGCTGTACCAGCCAGCGCAGATCGGCCCACGAGGCTTGTCGAGCGGCCGTTGCTGGCCGAAACAACACTCCAATTCCTCCCCCTGCTTCGGCTGCAATCTTCCACCGTTGCAACACTCGCTCGGGTAGCCGGTCTGCTTGAATCCAGGTCACCCCCACCGCTGGGCAGCGCAGACACTGCTCGACCGTCCAAGCCGTATCCGCAACGGAAGCGGGACGAAGCCACAACAACATCTCGATCGAGATACCCCAGCCCAGTGCCGCCGCAGGATGAAACTCGCCCATCCCGTCGACGACTGCCCAGACCGGCTGCCGTGCGAGCGCCGGCCGGACCCCCTGCAGAGCCAGCACCGACACACCACATCCCTCGACCGGAGCCAGCCATTCGACTAACCACCCCGGCTCGATCCCCCGCTCGGGAAGCAATGCATCCAAAGCGGGTAAACCCGTCGATAACCGTCCCCGCGATTCCGTTTGTGTGGTAAACGGACTGGAGATTCCCCGGCTGGATGCTCCCCGAATCGACGTTCCCCGGCAAATCTGCCGCAAGGCATGCAGCGTCTCGGCCCGCTGCGTCGGATTTGGACTCGCCTCGGCAAGCAACTCGTTTTCCTGCATCAAACACTCCCGCCTGAGAGCCTCGCCCCAATTACTTATCCAGTTGCTTTCCCAAGATTCTCGCCCAAGATTCTCATTTGGGCCGACAAAATTCGTACGAAGGACTGCACTGGCCAATGGCCGCTGTTTAGCAAGCTGACCAGCATCTCACCCTTACCAGCAATCGGCTGATTCGCCGCGTTGAATTAAGGATAACAGGATCGGGAATAAAGAAAACATCAATCTCGAGAAAATTCGCTGGGAATCGTGCGACACCAGGGGAGCGGGCGTTGGGACGCCCCCGAAAAGATCAGGCGAGCTAGATCAAATCGGTCAGAATCCTTCTGCAGGACCCGACTTTTATGGCCCGAATTTCGCCAACAATTCCACTTCCCCTTGGTGGTGGATCTGGAATTTCGGATTTTATTCCGTCCCAAGAATTCCGCCGTAACAATTCCTTGGCAGGAAAATCTTCACAGGAAAAATCTTCGCAGGAAAATCTTCGCAGGAAAATCACGGCTGTCAGAGAACTCATCCCGCCGCAGCACTCTCATTCCCCGCCAGGATCCGGGAGAGAATTTGCCGGGATCGAGGGCCGGTCGCTGCAACTTCGAGAGTTCGCCCGGTCGGGCTATCGATCGTGATCCGAACATCAATCCGATCACGAGGAAGATATTCCTCGACACGATCGCCCCATTCGACCAGCGCAATTCCGTCGACGGCAAACAGCTCATCCAACCCCAGGTCAGCGAACTCCTCGGCATTCCGCAGCCGATACGTGTCACAATGCCGAATCGGTATGCGTCCAGGATATTCCTGAATCAACGTAAATGTCGGGCTGTTCACGTCGTCGCGAAAAACTCCCCACGCTTCCGCCACACCCTTCACGAAACGAGTCTTCCCGGCACCCAGATCACCAATCAGCGCAACGACATCTCCGGCACCAAGGGAACGACCAAGTGCCCCACCCGCTTCATCCGTCTCGCTTTCGGAAGTGACCTGGCACGAGATCACGTCGTCACGAAGTTGTCTCCAGTGCAGCGTCACAAAATCCCCTCTTCCAACGGTCCACAAGTTTCAGCAGTCCACAAATTTCAGCAGTCCACAAATTTCAGCAGTCCACAAATCGCGAACCCATTGCACAAAAATAGGTTACGAAAAAACAGGTTACGAAAAGAACTTCCTCGTCGTCAGCCACCGGGCCCACTCAGTCCAGTCGCAGCAGTACGAATTTGAGATAGCGAAACTCAGGAAGTGCCAGCGGTGTCGGATGATCGGTCGGTTGGCCCGCGATGGTCACGACAGTCCCGCGCCGACGGGCTCGCGAAACCCCCTCCTCACAGCATTCCAGAAACATCGGCAAATCGATATGGCTTGAGCACGACGCGACTGCCAGCAACCCTTGCGGGGCTGTCACGCGCGCCCCTGCTTCAATCACATTTTGATAGGCGGCGAGTGCCTTGGGGACCGAGTCGCGGTTCGGTGCAAACGACGGAGGATCCAAAATCACGATTTCCCAGCGGCGACGTTGACTGGCCGCATCCGCCAGAAACTCGAACGCATCCGCCGCAATCCCGGTATGTTGCGTTTCGGGGAGTTGGTTCAATCGCCAATGCTGATTCGCTGCCTCAATCGCTGCCGGGGCGATATCCACCGAAGTGACATGACTCGCCCCACCCGCCCCTGCTGCAACCGAAAATCCCCCCGTATACGAGAAGACATTCAGCACCGTCGCATCCCGTGACCAAGCTCGGATCAACTGTCGATTGTCTCGCTGATCCAAAAAAAAGCCCGTTTTCTGCCCGTGAACCACATCCGCCGTAAACGGCAAGCCATGCTCATGAAACGTCACCGGCTGATTGGGAACCGATCCAA
This sequence comes from Schlesneria sp., assembly GCA_044354755.1. Lineage (GTDB taxonomy): Bacteria > Planctomycetota > Planctomycetia > Planctomycetales > Planctomycetaceae > Schlesneria. Next base: position 14,773 of record JBIKZJ010000110.1, read on the forward strand.
TCAGCGCGCGCCCCATCACCCCCCGTTCCTTCTGCCGCTCATAAACCCGCACCAGCCCCAGCTCACGAACGATCCAGTCTGCCACCTCATCGACACGCCAGAAGCCGATCGGTCCCTCACCATCCAGCTTGATGACGCCAGTATCGTGATAAACATCCGCCACCAAACCCGGTACACCATCCCCTTCCCCATTCCACAGCCGAAATCCACTCGTCAGACCAACCCCGGTGGAGCTTGAAGTCGCCGTCGCAGTCGATTCACCGGCAGCAAACGATTTTCGCAAAGCCTTGGCCGCACGGAAACGGCGTTCGGCCCAGCGGTCGTCGAGTTTCACATCCGGGTCCGTTTCGCAGATCCGCAGCGCAACCGGACACCCCGGATCATAGAATCCTCGCGCCACAGGCTGCCCCTTGCGGTTGTCGAGCAGCAGTGCTTGCTGACCGGCGGGAGCTGCAGGAAGTTCGCGAAGGGCATCCGCGTAAACCCAAGGGTGCCCACGTTTTATCATCCGGACCAGATCGCGATTCAATCGCAGCACCACCGGGGAAGACGAAGTTTCGATGAACGGCATAGCAGCAGAACTGACTAGGGAAGGGAATGA
>JBIKZJ010000111.1:0-15322 GCA_044354755.1 Schlesneria sp.
CCGGCACCCAGCCAAAATTGAGTTTCAGCGAAAACACTCCGTCATTATGCCGCAAATGCAACTCTTGCGACTGGTGAAAAGATTTTATTTGGTGTTTTTTGAAGATTCTTTTTTTACCGTTGCAAATTGTACACAGTCATTCATACACTGGAAAGATTAAGACTGAATCCCTCTGTGGGTTTTGGCAGATCGATTCTTCGACGAACACACGCTTTTCCAAAGGTCTCTCTCATGAATGCTGCTGACGACGGTTTGTCGAAATCGATCAAAGAACTTTTCCGGTCTTTTCGTGACACCTGCAATACACGATCAACCCGCCGTCGCCGTCGCAGTTCGGCCCAGATTGGAATTGAGTGTCTGGAAGGTCGGCTATACTTGAGTTCTCAGCCAATTCCTTCATCGGTTCAGGTTGGCGCAGAGGGTTCTTTATATTATCGCTACGGCAACCCTCAAGATGCTGGCGTCCTGCCTGGAACGGGCGGAATCGCACTGGGGGGGGGAGGAACGGATGTTGATCAGGCTTTTCAGTGGATGATCAGCCGCATGGGAGGAACGGGAGATTTTCTCGTGCTACGCTCGTATGACAGCCAGGGATACAATTCGTATATTTATGATTTTGGCGGTGTGAATTCCGTTTCAACCCTGGTGATCCCCAACCGTGCGGCCGCCATGGACCCTGCGGTGGCGCAAATCATCCGTAACGCCGATGCGATCTTCATCGGAGGCGGGGCTCAGGGCGAGTATCTCGATTTTTGGAAAGGGACACCCGTACAAGCAGCGATCTCGGCCGATATTGCGAGGGGGGTGCCGATTGGTGGTACGAGCGCTGGAACTGATGTTCTGAGCCAATATATTTACACGGCCGATTACGGCAGTATGAGGTCCAGCCAGGCGATGATGGATCCGTTCGATCCGAATCTCACCATGGATCAAAATTTCATTAACCCCCTCTTGCTACCGCAACTGAAGAACACGATTGTCGATACGCATTTTGAAAACCGTGAACGAATGGGACGCATGGTCGCATTACTGGCACGCGTGAATTCCTCGAACTGGTCGGCGAATCAGCGCCCGCAGGGGATCGGGATTAACGAGCAAACGGCGCTGCTCATCACACCCAATGGGATGGCTCAGGTTGTGGGAAATTCCGATGCAAGGTTGGCACCCGCCGTCGACTTTTTCCAAACTCCAGGCCTGCCGCAAGTCGCTCAGCCGGGCCAACCCCTGACTTATACCTCGCTGCTCGTGAATCACATCACTGCAGGAGGTTCCTTCAATCTGCGTAATTGGGGAGCAAGCTTTACGGTCAACAATCCGTTCAATACCCTGGCAACTGTATCGGTCATTAAGGGTTACTTAACCGTCACGCCCCTCGGCGTGGTCTCTCCTCTGAACACCACACCCTTGATCGGGGTCGCATCGGTCGCTGCGGTCACTCCGGCCGCATGGAGTCTCCCCCTGGCCGGGATGATGGGATCACTCGGCATCGTACCGGTTGTTCCGATTGCAGCAAATTCGAAATCGCTTTTTTCGCCAACGTCTTTTACGGACAGTTATGCGAGTCGCCCTGGAACGGTGGTCAGCTTCCGTGATGCGATCGTTGCGGCAAACAACAGTACGGCCACGGGAACGGTCACGATCAACTTGAAGGGGGGAACCTATTCCCTAACGCGACTACAATCGGGACCGGATGACGGCACCGATGGGGATCTTGATATCAATAACACCATTCATACCCTCGTAATCAACGGCACCGGAACCTCTGGCCCCGGTGCGACGATGATTGACGCCAGCCTGCTGGAAGATCGAGTCTTTCAGCTATTTCCTGGCACAAATGTGATTCTTAATCACCTGATCATCACGGGCGGATATGCCACCGATGACGGCGTGTTTGGCGAGGGACCCGCACGGGGTGGCGCCATCCTCGGTCATGGCAAGTCACTTACCTTAAACAACGTCTGGGTCGTCGGAAACAAGGCCATCGGGGCACCCGGTGAAGATGCTCAAGGGGGTGGAATCTACAGTTCTGGCGGGAAGCTGGCGATCTACCGATCGATGATTGCAACGAATAAGGCTTCGGGTGGAAGTGGAGTCAGTGGAACGGGCGGGAATGCGGGGCATGGTCAAGGGGGGGGCATTTTCGCGTCCGCCGGTACGGTAATCCTGGGGACAGCCGCCAATCCGGTGAAAATTGTCTCGAATGTCGCATACGGAGGGACAGGGGGTTCTGGTACCACAGGTGGGAATGGTGGAAATGCCCAGGGGGGCGGAGTCTTCGTCGGTGGGGGCTCACTGAGTTTGTCGCTCACCATGTCCCATACCGTCTTCTCCTCGAACTTTGCTTACGGTGGCAGCGGCGGTTCCGCAAGCTCGGGTGCCGGAGGGAGCGGGGGGAATGCTCAAGGAGCGGGGTTATACTGTGCTGAAAATTCCTACAATCTGGTGAACTCGGACCACGACCTCTTCCTGTCGAATCGTGCCTCAGGTGGAGCGGCCGATTCCAGCGCTCTGGGTGGGGCCGCTCAAGGAGCGGGGATCTATCTCGCACAAGGATCCATGAACCTCACACGGGACATTTTTTCCAACAACGTGGCCCTCGGGGGAAACGGGCAACAGGGAGGGGCCGCGCAGGGTGCGGGGACCTACATTTTCAACAATTCCTCCCCGGTTTCACTCGTGTCGAATATCTTCTCGAAGAATGTAGCCCTCGGGGGCGTTGGTCAAGCCGAGAGTGGAGGGGCTGGACAGGGTGGCGGTGTCTTCCTCATGGGGGGGAGTACGACAGCCAGTCCCCTGAAACTTTCCGGCAACTTGTTCCAGTGGAATTCGGCGATTGGAGGAAGTGGGGCGGATCTTGGGGATGCGATGACAGGGGGTGACGGAGGGGACGCCTCGGGTGGTGGGCTGTTTGTCAGCGGCTTCTCGATCACACTCTCATCGGTCGGGGACGTGTTTCGTTCCAATCGTGCGACTGGGGGTCGTGGTGGGACCGGAAGCGTGGGGGGAAGCGGTGGCTGGGGACAAGGAGGAGCGGTATTTCTCAATGAGACCGGCCTGAATCTCAATTCCTCCGTCAGCAGCAGTCCGCCAGCGCAGAGCAGTCATTGGACATTCTCATTCAAGGCGGATGTGATGCAGTCGAATCTGGCCAGCGGTGGAACGGGGGGCCAGGGGGTCGCTGCGGGACACGGTGGCGATGGTGGACATGGTGAAGGAGGTGGGATGTTTCTTGGTGCGACGCTGTCGCCACCGAGCGTAATGAAGTCAAATCTCATTGGCCTCAACACCGCCCAGGGTGGTCGCGGCGGGGGCGTCTTCAGCGGGGGAATTGGTGGCGATGGGGGAGCGGGATTAGGAGGTGGAATTTTTGCCAGCCAATCTCAACCGGCCCTCCAAACAAACGTCGTTTCAGGAAATACGGTCATGGGGGGTGGGGTTGGTCTGGCAGCTACGAACGGGGTGAAAGGTTTGGCAAAAGGTCCGAATGTCTATTTCTCCCCCGTTTTGATCCCTGTCGCATTGCATCGGGTGTCATTGGAATCGAATCCCAAAAAGGTTATCTAAACGATGCAATCAGAGCTGAAGCTGGCGATTCAGCATCACGAACAGGGGCGATTCGACGAGGCAGCGCGGGTTTATGAACGGCTTCTCGTCCAAACCCCCGACGATCCTTATGTTTTGCATCTGTTCGGCGTTCTCGTGCATCAACGGGGGCAGCACCAAAACGGAGTTGATTTCATTCGCCGGGCGATTGCGATTGCGCCGCATCAAGCGGCCTTTCATGCCAACTTGGCGGAAGTCTATCGTGCTATGGGGCAATTCGAGTCCGCGCGCATCTGCTGCCAGCAAGCACTTGCCTTGGAACCGAATTCTCCTGGTGTGTTCAACAATCTCGGGCTCCTCTGTCAGGCCGTCGGGCAGACCGAGGAGGCCATCGGGCAGTTTCAACGAGCGCTCGAAATTCAGCCTGATTTTGCCTTGGCTCATAACAACCTCGGGACCGTACTCCGTCAGGCGGGGCAAATCGAGAGGGCTCTTTTTCATTTTGAAAAAGCGGTGGAATTCGATGCGACTCTTTCCACCGCTCATTCGAATCTCGGCCAACTGCGACTGGAACGCTATCAGCGAGAATCAGCGTTGCATCATTGTCTGGAAGCCGTCCGTTTAAATCCGTTTTTCGCGGAGGGACATAACAATCTGGGAAACGTTTTGCGTGAATTGGGTCGCCTGCAGGAAGCCAAAGCATCCTATCTCGAAGCGCTGCGTCTCAACCCTGAACTGAGCATGAGCTGTAATAATTTGGGGCAAGCCTATCAAGAAGACGGAAATCTGGATGTGGCCTTCAACTGGTATCGGAAGGGACTGATCCAGGATCCAAATTCTGCCAGAATCCATGGCAATCTGGCGAGTCTCTACGGGGAGCGAGAGCAATTCGTCGAGGCAACGGGACATTATCAACAAGCCATCGCGCTTGCTCCTGAATTTGCGGACGCCCAACATGGTTGGGGGACGGTGTTATATCAACAGGGAGAATTCGACGAGGCGAGAAAATTTTATGGCGAGGCACTGCGAATCCGTCCTGATTTCGCGATTGCCCACTGCAGTCTGGGGACTCTGTTCGAAGAGGCTGGTGATCTTGACCGGGCTGAAAGCTCGTTTCGTCAGGCGATTCACCACGATCCGGCGCACAGTGGAGCGTATGCGCAACTCGCCACATTGCTGCGCGGAAAACTTCCCGAATCCGACGGGGACACACTGCGCACTCTGGCCGCAAACGGGAGTCTCAGTGCGGGAAAACGGGCTCCCCTATTTTTCAGTCTTGCACAAGTGGACGATGCACAAGGTCACTATGTCCAGGCCGCAGAAGAACTGTTCCAGGCGAATTCGCTCGCTGCGGTGGATCGAACTTGTCGGGGGCTGAGCTATGACCCGCGACAACATGACCAGTTTGTTCAAAGCCTGATTGAGGCTTTTACACCCGACGACTTCCAGCGGTTGAAAGCGTTCGGATCAACATCGATCAGACCCGTTTTTATCATCGGACTCCCTCGATCCGGAACGACGTTAACGGAACAGATTCTGGCAAGCCATCCTCAGATTTTTGGTGCGGGGGAACAGGGACTCGCTGGGAAAACATTCGCCGCCCTTCCCGAGCTCACCAACTTGAATCTGCCGGCTTCTGGCTGCGTAAAACAGCTCGAGGGACCGCTAGTTACCGAACTTGCTCGACAGTTTCTCGTGCAATTCACGAAATGGAATCAACCTGCGTTACGCGTGATCGATAAAATGCCAGACAACTATCTCTATGTGGGACTGATCGCGACGCTGTTCCCCGATGCAAAAATCATTCATTGCCGTCGCGATCTGCGTGATATCGCGGTCTCTTGCTGGATGACCAATTTTCGGCAGATTCACTGGGCAAATCAGTTCGAGCACATTTCGGGGCGATTCCTGGCATACCAGCGACTGATGGATCACTGGAGGCATTGCTTTGCCGGAAAGATTCTGGAGGTCGACTACGAAGAAACTGTTGTGGACCTCGAAGGAACAGCGCGGCGGTTGGTCAATTGGGTCGGACTCGAATGGAACCCCGCCTGTACCAAATTTCATGAGCAACGGCGTCCCATCCGCACAGCGAGTACCACCCAGGTCCGCCAGCCAATCTATAGAACCTCGGTTGCCCGATGGAAGAACTACTTGCCCGCTCTGGCCCCGCTCTTTACGCAACTCGAACCTGTTCCACCCGAAACCGATCACTGAAGCCATAAACGTGGTGATCGGTAGTCGAGCGAAAACGATTTGTTGGTGATCACCGGGGATGACAGAGGTCAGCGCGCTTCCGAATCGAGGCCGTAGTCTTCGATTTTTTTATGCAGCGTATTGCGATTGATCCCCAGCCGAACAGCGGCTTTGGTTTGCGTCCCTTGGCAGGTCCGCAAAACCTGCAGTAACACTTCTTTTTCGACGAGTGATACGATTCGTTCGTGAATATCCTGAGCCGCATCACCCGCTTCCAGCATGCCCAGTGTCACCAGTTCGCTGCACATTTTCTGGATTCCCCCCGCTTTGACGCGACTGATCCTCATCGGGGCCAGTCCGCGGACATGGGACGGAAAGAGATCCATGGTGAACAGGTCGTTCATGCACAGGACCGTCGCCCGCTCGATGTAGTTTTGCAGTTCACGGACATTGCCCGGCCAACTGTAAGCTTGCAGCATCGTAATGACATCGGGCGGAACCTGTGGGATCGGTCGACCATTGGCGTCTGCATACTTCTTCGCGAAAAACGCCACCAAGGCTCCAATGTCTTCAGGGCGATCGCGCAGGGGTGGTAAATAAATCGGGACCACGTTCAGGCGATAATAAAGATCCTCGCGAAACCGATCCGCATCAATTTCATCCAGCAAATCCCGGTTGGTCGCGGCCACAACGCGACAATCGACGTGAATCGTTTTTGTATCCCCAACACGCTCGAATTCATGCTCTTGTAACACTCGCAGCAATTTAACTTGCAGCGTGTAGCTCATCGAGTTGATCTCATCAAGAAAGATCGTGCCGCCATGTGCGGCTTCAAAGCGTCCGGTTCGATTCTCGTTGGCGCTGGTGAACGCCCCCTTCACGTGGCCGAATAATTCACTCTCGAGCAAACTTTCGCTGAGTGCGCCACAGTTCACCCGGATGAAGGGCCCCGAGGCCCGAGGACTCAGTTCATGGACCGCTCTGGCGATCAGCTCTTTCCCCGTTCCGGTTTCGCCCATGAGCAAAACGGTCGCGGAGGTGCTCGCCACTTGCCGCGTCAGGCGATAGACATCCGTCATCGCGGGGCCGTGGCCGATCATTCCGTCAATCACGTGGGATGTACTCTTGCCATTTCCAGCCATACTCATCATCCACCACCACCCCTTGAATTCGCCTGCCCATTCGCAGAATCTTCTGCTGTTATTATGAGCCTATCGCCGAAAGTTTCAGCAGGTATTTCGAACCTTTTACTCAATTGTGACAGGGAAAACCAAATTATCAAGTTTCGCAAGCCTAATAGTTGAGCGTTTGTGCTGTGCGATTGAGCGTTTTTGACGGTGCGTACCTTCTTCAACAAATGGGATTTCGATTTCTGATTGTGGGATGCAATCAACATGCCTGCGCGATCGAAATTCAGAATTTGAGTGGAAATCGTGTAGAAATGGGATCAGGTCTGCGACGAGTTCTGGGGTTCATCGCGATGATTTGACAGGCAAAATTTCCGCCCGCTTTTCCGGGGATTGTCATCGGGTTGGTTTCAAAATGTGGCTGAAGTTCTTAGAACAGGATTGTCCAATCGATGGATCAACAACAGAAAAAGTACAAAACACAAAGGGATGAAACATGCTGACGCGACGATCGTTTCTTGGGACGGTGGGGGTTGGAGTGTTGGGGGCTCGCACCCTGGTGTCAGCAGCCGAACCGGCGGCGGCGATTCCCAGACGAAAGCTGGCCGTTTTAACCACGGAATGGCGTTATCATAGCCACGCCTGGCACATGGCCGAACGTTTTCTTCATGGCTATCCGATCAACGGTCGCTGGCATCGTCCCGCACTGGATGTGGTCGCGGCGTATGTTGACCAGAAACCCGAAACCGATCTGAGTGTTCGCCGTGCGGAAGAGTTCGGATTCAAAATCTACCCCACCATCGCCGAGACCTTGCGCTGTGGGGGTGACAAACTGGCTGTGGATGCCGTCTTGATCATTGGCGAACACGGGAATTACCCCAAGACCGAATTCGAACAAACCAAATATCCTCGCTACGAATTTTTCAAACAGGCGACCGATATTTTTCGTCAGGAAGGGCGTTCACTTCCTGTCTTTAACGACAAACATCTGTCGTGGAATTGGGAGTGGGCCAAAGAAATGGTCGATATCTCGCGTGAGCTGAACTTTGCCTTCACCGCAGGTTCTTCCCTTCCGGTTACATGGCGAATGCCGGACATCGATCTTCCCCAGGGGGCCGAGGTCGAGGAACTGATGAGTGTTTCGATTGGAAGTATCGATAGCTACGACTTTCACGCCTTAGAAGTGATCCAGTGTGTGGCCGAACGGCGACGCGGAGGCGAAACCGGTGTCATCGCGATGCAGGCCTTGCGTGGCGATGCGGTCTGGCGGGCGATGGAGGCGGGGTCATGGGCCAAAGGGGGCTGGGATCCGCAGCTGTTCCAGGCCTGCCTAACCCGCAGTCAAACATTGACACAGCCCGAAACCTTCAGTCATCGCTATCCAACCGTGGCCCAAATTCGTGAATGGGTCAAAGATCCGGTGGCCTACCGATTTGAATACGCGGACGGCGTCAAGGCCACGATGCTGCTGGTGAACGGACTGGTCGGAGACTTTACGTTTGCGGCTCGCATCAAAGATCAGGCGGAGCCGCTTTCGACGCTGTTCTATCTTCCTCCGGTCCCCAATGTGGTTTACTCGGCGTCACTCATGTCAAAAGCTGAAGAGACATTTGTCACCGGAAAATCTCCCTACCCGATCGAACGGACACTGCTCACAACAGGCTTGGTCGAGGCAGGTGTCCGCTCGTTGGGGACGGGCCAAAAGCGGATCGAAACACCCCATCTGGCGATTCGCTATCAGGCCCCCAAGGACTCGAAACACGCGCGGTCATAACCGGCACCCCTCCCCTCCCCTTCCCTTTTCTGCAGCGGCAGCGGGAGGGGATTTCCGGTCATCTCAGCGAAAACAACGCCGTCGATCGCCGAATCCGGCGGCGTTTCTCCTATAATCGTTGCAATCGGCGAAGCTTGACAATACGAACGGATTGTCAAGCAAATGGACTGGTGAGAAGGATTTGCTCAAGCCGATCTTGTGACCGATTGGTCAGCGAAATTAAGATCAATCTGGTTCGTGTTTCCAAGGCGCTCTACCCTTTCGGGGAACTTTCGCTGTGACAAAATTGCAACAAATGTTGACATCATTGGTCGCCGCGATTCCCGCTGCGTATCTGGGTTATGAGCTGGTCAACACCATGCTGTTTCATTCCGAGAACCTGTCGACCATCGCGTATCTGGTGATAGGGATCACTCTGATTGCGGCAATCACTGCGGCATTGATTCCGGCGATCATCCTGGTGGGTGGACGGCGTAAGGCAGAACCGAAAAAAGAGCCGGCCCGGAAAAAAGATTCGGGTGACGACATTGAGACCCTGGACGATGATGTCGCCGTGATGGAGGAATCCAGCGACGCCATCGACGTCTCCGAGACATCCGATTTCCAACTCGGCGATTCCAGTAGCGACCTGCTCGCCTCAGGGAGCGACGACAACCTGAGTTCGGATGCGATTGACGATTTTGATCTCGACGACGACGACGACGAGGTCAAACCCAAGTCCAAATCGAAAAAGAAAAAGCGGTAGTCGAAGCGGAAAAGTGCTAGCGGCGGTGGCCGAGTCACTCCGCGACTTGGCTTCGAGTGGCTGCGCGACTTGGCCACACATCGACTGCTGCATTGCCCAATCAGCTGATGCGAGCTTTGGTAAGAAATACCGCACAACGGAAGTTTGCTGGTTGCTGGTTACGATACGGTCGGATTGACTTATTTAGTCGGAAGCCTTGTCTGGTCGGAAGCCTTGTCTGGTGGGAAACTTTGTCTGGTGAGGAAAAGAGATGGCAACTCGGTTTCGGGTTTTGATCACCGATCGCGCCTGGCCGGATACGGCGATTGAGCAAGAGATCCTGCGGCAGGTGCAGGCTGAGTTGATCGAGGCACCCTCGACCGATGAACCGACACTGGTGCGTCTGGCGAAAGAGGTCGATGCGATTGCCACGAATTGGGGGCAGGTGACCGAGCGGGTGATCCGGAGTGCGACGCGTTGCCGGATCGTTTCGCGGTTCGGAATTGGGATCGACAATATTGCGGTGGCGACGGCGACCGAATTGGGAATTCCGGTAACGAATTGCCCCGACTATTGTGTCGCGGAAGTTTCGGATCATGCACTCGGATTGCTGCTCGCGTGTGCGCGCCGCATCGGTTTTTTTCATGGGCGGACCAAGCGGGGTGAGTACAACCTCGGAGCCGCCACCCCCATGCGACGTTTGTCGACCCAAACCGTCGGGTTGGTTGGATTGGGGCACACCGCTCAGGAACTGGTTCCGAAACTGCGGTCGCTCGGCGTGAAACTGCTGGCACATACCCCTTCCGGATCGGATCACGGAACCGGTTGTGAGATGGTTTCGTTACCAGAACTGCTTGCTCAAAGCGATTTTATTTCGCTGCATGCCCCCCTGCTCCCTGAAACACGGCATTTGATGAATGCCGAACGATTGCGGCAGATGAAACCGACCGCGTATCTGATTAACACTTCACGCGGAGGATTGGTGGATCCTCAGGCGCTTTGGAGTGCTTTGCAAGAGGGGCGGATCGCGGGTGCGGCACTGGATGTCTTTGCACCCGAACCCCCGGATTTGAGCGAACCGCTCTATCAGGATGAACGCGTGATCGTGACACCACACGCCGCATTCGTTTCGGTTGAGTCGCTGGTTGCGATGCGAACTCAGGCCATGCAACAATTGGTACAGGGGTTACGGGGCGAGCGTCCTGATCATGTCGTGAATCCGCAATATGCATCAGCCGCCCCACGCAGGCCGCCGCTGCATGAGGCGTGAATCAAGCCGATCGACAATCAAGGTTGTCGTCAAGGGGGGTCGTAGTACCGACCGCGATAAAAGGGGTGGCAGCGAAGAATTCGCCAAGTCCCTTTCCAAGCTCCGAGAATCGCTCCATATTTCTGGACTGCTTGAATGAAATAATTGCTGCAAGTGGGGTCAAAGCGGCAGTGCGGGCCGAGCAGCGGGCTGATGCCGTACTGATATCCTCGGACACCAGCAATCAGGATCAGGCCGGGTAACCGAATCAGCCAGTTCCATCCATTCATGGCGAAGTCTCGCCAGGCTTCGCGTCAGGTCCATTCACGGTTGCTGGTCCATTCAAAGTTGATGGATCATGCAGTGCGGCTTGATTCAGTCTTCGCTGTAATCGATCGCTCCCTTTGAGCAGCGACTGCTGGTAAGCGGCGAGACTCGCTTTTTCTTTGTTGAGCGGGATGAGAATGAGATCCAGGTGTGGCGGAATCTGATCCTGGACGAGGCGGAATGCTTCGCGTAGCAGCCGTTTTAATCGGTTGCGTACGATCGCTCCGCCATGTTTTTTCGAGACGCTCAGTCCAATGCGGGTCACCGGATTTTCATGATGGGCGGCAAAAACCAGTAAGACTCCATCGGCCACTTTGCATTTCAATCCATAGACCCGCTCAAAATCGGCTGGGGAGCGAATATGCTGGGCCTTGGTGAAGGTTTGGGGGCTCATGGCGATTCTTCCCGATTCTCATGGTCCGAGTGTTCATTTCCTCGGTGTTCATTTCCTCGGTGCTCATTCCCTGGACGCTCGCGGTCCCGATTCTCGGTGTAGGGTGGACGACGTCGATCCGAGAGTTCCCTTTCGCTGGCGATCGGTTTGGGGGGCTTGAGAAACCAGAAGTCATTACCAACGGTTTTTTGTGAGGGGCCGTCGATCCGTGCGAGTCGCCGCAGGCGCGTCGCCCACATCATGGTCGCAGCGATAATCCCGACACCCAGGATGGCAATCCCTCCCAGGGCAGCCAGCCCGGCGAAGGCTTTTCGTTTTTTTTCCCGGTTCCGCAGATCGTCCTCGGCAGTGTGGATCGGATCCTCGGCATCGGCCGAGCGAGTGGCAATCTCATCGATCAGGGTGGTGTCACCCAGCGGTTGTGTCGTGAGTTGTTGCGCAGACGGCACAGAATCGTCAGGCGAAACCGCAGGAGTCTCTTGTCCCATCAGGATCAGAGGTAAAAAAAGCAATCCCGCGCAGCAGGCCCCCGTTTTGAAGCAGTTCTTCGCGGTGCGGCGTACAAAACCGATGGATTGCTTCACCAGAGTCCCTCGCGAACGGTTGAACCGCTTTCCGACAGTTGCTCGTACAGAGCCTTGTCCCGATCAGAAATGGTTTTGGGGAGAACAATCTTAATCACCACCAGCTGATCACCCACTTGTTTGGTTTGTGAATCGAGCACTCCTTTGCCAGAAAGCCGCAATTTTTTTCCGCTTGAGGTCCCTGGCGGAATCTTGACAACCATGGCCCCTTCGCTGAGTGTCGGGACTTCGACCTTGGTTCCCAGGACCGCTTCGAACGGGGTGATCGGTAGATCGAGCAGGAGGTTGGAACCTTCGCGGCGGAAGTACCGGTGCGGCAGGATTTCAATTTTTAACAACAGGTCGCCTGATTCCCCACTGCGGGATCCTGGGTTTCCCTGGCCTCCGAGTCGAATCACCTGACCATCGTTTAAGCCTGCGGGAACCCGCACGCTCAGCGTATCAAGCTTTGCCCCGCGATCAACCTGAACATCGACGGAACCACCGGTGATGGAAGTCTCGAAAGAAACCTGCACGGTGGCGCGCAAGTCTTCGCCTCGCACCGGACTTCGTTTGGTCCGCCGCTGCCCCCCCCCGCGCAGCATCTCACCGATGTCGACTCCTCCAGGTCCAAAAAAATCGCTGAAATCCATTGTCCCCGAACCGCCAGGTCCTGGTCCTGTCGGTCCCCCCCCGTGCCCCATTTTGCTGAAGTCGACACCAAACTGGTCGTACTGTTGGCGTTTTTTCGCGTCGCTCAGCACATCGTAGGCGTCCTGGATCTCTTTAAATTTTGAGGACGCCTGAGGGTCATCGGGCTTGGCATCGGGATGATTGGCACGAGCCAGTTTACGATAGGCTTTACGAATTTCGTCCGCAGTTGCCGTTTTGGGGATACCCAGCGATTTGTAGTAGTCTTCTGCCATAACTCTTCTGATGACTCAGTGAAGGTTCTCGGTGGACGGATGTCCAAATTCTAAGAAGCCGTTTCCGATGCGACAAGGAGCCTTTTGCTGAGAATGGGTTTGAATCTGGAATTGAAAAAAAAGAGGCGTCTGCCTGGGGGTCGGTTTGACCGCGCGATTTCGGCCCCGGTTCAGGGGTTCCCCGTGAAAGGGGTTCAGGGATTTCCCGTGAAACGGGTTCAAAAAGAAGTCACTGCTTGACGAGTCGGTTTATACCGCCGAAGATCACGATGCTTTGATCTGGGATCCTGTCCTGAACCTGAAGGATTGAATTCGTGAGTTCCTCTGAATCTGCTGCACCCGCGGCCGTTGTTTCGTCAATCTCTCAGCCGGACCGGCGTGGCCGTTGGATCTGGGCCGCTGGCATTTTGGCTGTGGCCTTGGCCGCACAAGGGATTTTGTGGGGGATGTGGTGGGATGATGCGACCTACTCCACAATGTCGGTTTTTTTTGTCTGGCCCGCGGCAGTCTTCGCTCTGGCGATCTGGTGGCTCTTTTTTTCCGGCTGGTCCTGGAAGATCCGGTTAGGGGGCGTCGCGTTGATTCTGGCGGGGGTTACTGCCTTCTTCAGGACCTACCGGTTGGAGTGGGATGGTGCCATGGTTCCTCGCCGACTCGTCTTGCGTTCCAAGCCGACGGCCGATGAAGTGGCGAGGGCGTATCGATTGCGGCAATCGACAGCCGTTTTGGCCCAGGCCAAAACACCCGCTGAGGATGATCCTGCTACCGTGGCCTTGGTGCCGCTGGTGGCGACCCAGGGGGATTGGCCAGGGTTTCGTGGTGCACAACGGAACGGGCTGGTGTCTGGTGGATCGCTGAGGCGGAATTGGGATCAGGCACCTCCACGAGAACTTTGGCGTCATCCGGTTGGGCGTGGTTGGTCCGGGTTTGCTGTCGTCGGAAAATATGCTTTTACGCAAGAGCAGCGTGATTCGAACGAGTGTGTCGTGGCCTATGAACTCGACACGGGAGCAGAATTATGGGTCCATGCGGACGAGACGGTCCTTTCGATTGTTGACGCGAACGGCGGACCCGGCCCTCATGCGACTCCTCAGTTTGATGAGGGACTCGTGTATACTCTGGGGGGGACTGGCCTCTTGAATTGCCTCGATGCCGCCACAGGCAAAGCAGTCTGGGGTACCAATATTTTGCAGGATGCCGGGAACGGAAAAATTCCTGCGTCCAATCTGGAATGGGGGATGTCGGGATCTCCGCTGATTGTTGATCAGTTGGTGATCGTGATTCCAGGGGGGACGAGCAAGGAAGGGACACCGGCGTATGACCAGGGAGTTGCGGCCTACGATAAGAAATCCGGACAACGTGTCTGGGCGGGTGGCAAGCATCAGTCCAGTTATGGCAGTCCGCGGGTCGAGAATCTGGGCGGGGGTCGGCAACTGCTGATTCCTCAGGCGAATGGACTTTCGGGGCACTCGTTGGAAACGGGAGCTGAGCTCTGGTTCTATCCCCTGGAAAATCCTCCGAAAGTCAACGCAACCATGCCGTGGCGACTGGATGATCATTCGCTGCTGTTTGGCACCGGATACGGAATTGGAACCAGTTGCCTTAATCTCGAACAGGTCGATGGGGCGTGGGTCGTCAAGCAGCGCTGGCACACGAATCGATTCCGCCCCAAATTCAACGATTTTTTTGTTCGTGAGGGGTATGCCTATGGTCTTGATGATGGAACGTTGGCATGCGTCGATGTGGGCAATGGAAAAATTCAATGGAAATCAGGTCGATACGGTTATGGTCAGTTGTTGCTGGTCGACGACGTGGTGCTGATCATCAGTGAAGACGGAGAACTATTGCTGGTCCCCGCACAGCCGGGAAAGCCCGAGCCGATCGCCACGTTTAAGGCCATGGACAGCGGATTTTGCTGGAACCAGTTGACGTTGGTTCAAGGAAAATTACTCGTCCGAAACGGCGTCGAAGCGGCTTGTTTTGATGTCAGTAGCGAATCTCCTTGATATCGGAAGTTGAGTTTGCAAAGCTGCGGCAGGCGCTTCCACTGAAAACTCTGTCATTCACGAATCAGAACCTTGGATCCACCAACAGCCATCCGGTTTATTCGCCTGGAGTTTGTTCTTTCACATTCGGACTTTTGGTGTTTTTGGAGACAGTCTCTTTCCAGAGGGTCTCGGCCTGCTTGCCCCATGGTGTGTCTCCATAGCGGAAGACGATTTCGCTGTAGAGGCGGGCCGCCTGTGCGGGGTCCCCTGCCAGGCGAAGTGATTCGGCGGCTTCAAAACAGGCTTGGCTGCTGAGCCATCGGTCCGAGTCGTAAACGAGTGGCAGCCAGAGAAAGGACCTGGCGGCCTGTTCGTATTCTTGCCGTTGTTTCCACGCCTGGCCAATCACAAAGTACGAGCCACCACGTAATTCCGGGGGAAGAGCTTCGGCGAATTCGGTCCAGCGTCGGATTTCGTCGGGATCGACCACAGCGTTACCATTAAGACTTCG
>JBIKZJ010000112.1:0-15241 GCA_044354755.1 Schlesneria sp.
TGAAAATTGGGTGAAGTGGCGATTCATCACCACGATCCGCGTCTTCGGTATTGTTGAAGAACGCGAAGAGTTTAAAGAACTCTTCCTGCGTGATTGGATCGTATTTATGATTGTGACACTGGGCGCACGTGACGGTTGTTCCCATCCAGACCGCCATCGTGGTCGTGACGCGGTCGACGACCGCGACATTACGAAACTCTTCATCATTGGTTCCCCCTTCATTATTGGTGAGGGTATTACGATGAAATGCGGTAGCGACCAGATGTTCGTCGGTGGGGGGGAGCAAGTCACCCGCGATTTGTTCGACAGTAAATTGATCGAAAGGCTTGTTTTCGTTGAACGACCGAATCACATAGTCGCGAAACAGCCAGATTTTTCGGGCTGGGTCATCTGCATAGCCGGCGGAATCGGCATAACGAGCCAAATCCAGCCAGAGCAGCCCCCAGTGTTCACCAAATGCCGGTTTGGATAAGAGTTGGTCGACGAGTTTTTCGTAAGCATTCGGACTGGCGTCGTTGACAAAGGCATCGACTTCCTCAACCGTCGGTGGCAATCCAATCAGATCCAGGGAAACTCGCCGAATCAATTCGTACCGATCCGCTTGTCTCGACGGTTGCAGCCCCTCTTGTTCAAGTCGGGCCAGAATGAATCGATCAATCCCGTTCTTCGCCCAATCCTGGTTTTTGACGGTAGGCGATTCAGGTCGAACCGGAGAGACGTACGACCAATGCTGCGAATATTTCGCTCCCTGTTGAATCCAGGCTTTTAACAAAGCGACTTCGTGCGTGTTGAGCGGTTTGCCGTTTCCGGGAGGTGGCATCACCTGATCCGGATCCGTCGAGGTGACTCGTTGGATTAGCTCGCTCGATTCCGCTTTCCCCGCGACGACCGCCGCATGGCCTCCCAAATCGGCAAAAATTCCTTCCGCCGTATCCAGCCTCAATCCATCCG
Source organism: Schlesneria sp. (assembly GCA_044354755.1). Lineage (GTDB taxonomy): Bacteria > Planctomycetota > Planctomycetia > Planctomycetales > Planctomycetaceae > Schlesneria. Next base: position 952 of record JBIKZJ010000112.1, read on the forward strand.
CCCCCCCTTTACGCTCAGCCGCATCCGGGCCATGGCAGCGATAGCAGGAATTGGAAATGATCGGTTTGATATCCCGATTAAAGTCGACCTTGACCGGTGCGGCACCTTCTTCTGCTGAGATGGGGCAGGAATCAAGGGAGATCAGAATCAACAGCGTCAGGAGACTGCCGAGAGAAAAAGTGGATCGCATGGGTTTGGGTTCCGTCAGTTTCAACGAGTCATCAACCATCTGCCACAGCTTATCAGAAACGGGGCGGTATGTCGCCTGTTTTCCCGATCCAATGCAGAATGGTTTTGCGGCCCGCCTGATGACGGCCAGTCGATCCACTTGCCGCACGTTAGCGGGAGTGATGCAGCGAGAGTGATGCCTGAGCCTACCCGTCAAATCTGAGCCTGCCCGTGAAATCTGAGCCTACCCGTCAAAAATCGCGAGAAGAATCAAATCTTCAGCCTTCGGACTTGCCATCATCGCTCATTTTGACAATTTTGGGGTCGAAACGAGCCACGATTTCGACCAGATCCTGCTGCTGTTCCATGACATCAAGGATGTTTTTATAGGCATAGGGGACTTCGTCAGCCCCCGCCGAAAGGACATGAATCCCTTTCACCTCGAGGTCCCGCTGGACCGCGCGCCAGCTGTACTTTTCTCGCGCCGACGTGCGCCCCATCAGGCGTCCTGCGCCATGTGCCGCCGAGTTGAAGCTGGCGGGATTTCCCTTTCCCCGCACGATAAAGGCGGGGTCGGCCATTGAACCGGGAATGACACCCAGTACCCCGCTGCCAGCAGGAGTCGCCCCTTTGCGATGAACGATCAGTTCCCGGCCTTGGTGGACTTCTTTCCAGGCATAATTGTGATGGTTTTCGACTTCCGCCAGGATTTGACCACCCACAATTTGCGAGACCAGCCGATGGATCACATCGTGATTGGCCGCGGCATAGTCCCCCATGAGTGTCATGGCGGCCCAGTACTCTTGTCCCGCCTCACTTTTCATGTCCAGCCAGGCGAGACGTCCAACGTCCTCGTAACATTGTGGCAAGCCAGACCGGGCAATATTGCTGTAAGTTTCGCAGACGGAAGCTCCGGTTCCACGACTGCCGCTGTGACTCATCAAGGCCACATACTCGCCCGCATCGATTCCGAGTTCCTCGTGGCGCGCGGTGAGCGTTAACAGGCCGAATTCGACAAAGTGGTTCCCTGAACCCGAGGTGCCAAGTTGCTTCCAGGCCCGATCACGGTTTTCACGGGTCACACAGGTAATGGTCCAGTCCGCGTCCATGACGGCGTGCTGCTGACGACGTTCATGGACAGAACCAATTCCAAATCGAGTCCCCTTTTCCAAGGCGTTTTTGAAGCGATGGAAATTCTCGGTCAATTGAGCGGCCGGAATATCCAGCACCGACAATTTCATCCGACAGCCAATGTCGACACCGACGGCGTAAGGAACCACGGCCTCTTCCAGGGCCAGCACCCCACCAATCGGCAGGCCATATCCCACATGAGCATCCGGCATCAATGCCGCACCCACCGCCATGGGCAAGGCACAGGCTTGACGCATCTGTGCATGACACGCGTTGTCGATTTGATTCCCCCAGACTTGATAATCAATCGGGGCGGGTCGGGTGAAATTCGCGGCCTCAATCACTTCTCGGGCGAGTCGCCCAAAAACGGGATCGGCGACATAGTCCGACGGTGCTGCCAACACCTTCGCAATCAATCGCTTGATCTCGTTATTCCGCATCGCGTCATTTTTGACCGCGAGTTGGACCCCCTCGATCGCGGCACCGAGGCATTCATTCGGGACGCCCAGTTTTCGTAATTGAGAAGTGTTCATGATGCTGCGTCCGATTCCTGATCTGCGTGCTGACTTCTCTCGGGAGACATGTTTTGAATGGGGAAGGTTACCGGAATTCCAGTGGATTGTCTTTGAATTCAGGAAAAAACGATGCGGCAATCGATTGCCAGAGGGGATCTTCCCAAAACCACGCCGACTCGCCGTATTATTTCAATACAAACATGCTCGCGAGAGTGGGCAGTACCCTGTTGTAAACGTCTCATATCGTTTAAACCGAATCCCATCGTTGGGAATTCGAGCAAAACAATATCAAAATCTCTATGCATCAACCGTTGCCTCTCGGTTCTGATCTGGCTAGGTTATTCCAAATCCTTGATGAAATAACTTCCAAAAAAAAACAGGATGTATTCCGAATGCGGATAAGTCATCTCTTCTTTTCGTCTCATGAAATGGCCGACAATCGAATGATTTTTTCTGGTAACTTCCCATCGCGACTCTCCAGGTTGATGCGACTTCTGGTTTGCGTAGCAGGTTTCGTCCTGTTTTCAGGAATGGCGATGGCCCAAGAGGTCCCACGTCATAATCGCAGTGAGGCGACCTTGGAATTGCCTGATCTCAACGGCGTCAAGTTTTTCAATGACCTGATCGGTGGGCGGGATTTGCTGTGGGTCGGTTTGGTGGTTTCGATTGTGGGGATCGGCTTTGGCCTGGTTTCCTCGGCCCAATTGAAAAGACTTCCCGTTCATTCCTCAATGCTGGAAGTTTCCGAGCTGATTTACGCGACCTGCAAAACGTATTTGCTCACGCAGGGAAAATTCCTGTTTACGCTTTGGCTCTTCATTGGGACGGTGATCGTCGTTCATTTCCGCTTCGTTGACGGCCTGGAATGGTCAAAAATCGCCACGATTCTCGTTTTCAGTGTGATTGGGATTTTAGGAAGTTACGGTGTTGCCTGGTTTGGAATTCGGGTCAACACTTATGCCAACTCGCGAACGGCTTTTGCCAGTTTAACGGGTCAGGCATTCCCTTGTTATGCCATTCCGTTAAAAGCGGGAATCAGCATTGGGATGTTGCTGATCAGTGTCGAGTTGTTGCTGATGCTGATCATTCTGATGTTTGTTCCCCGCGATTATGCTGGTCCCTGTTTCATCGGATTTGCCATCGGTGAATCCTTGGGTGCTGCGGCGCTCCGGGTTGCGGGGGGGATTTTCACGAAAATCGCTGATATTGGCGCCGACCTGATGAAAATCGTCTTCAAAATCAAGGAAGATGATGCACGAAATCCGGGTGTGATTGCGGATTGTACTGGCGATAACGCAGGCGATTCGGTGGGCCCCTCGGCAGATGGTTTTGAAACCTATGGTGTAACAGGGGTCGCGCTGATTACGTTCATCCTGCTGGCGGTTAAAGATCCGAAGGTGCAAATCCAGCTTTTGGTTTGGATTTTCATGATGCGTGTGATGATGGTGGTCGCGTCGGGATTGTCCTATTTTTTGAATGAACGCCGCGCCGTCCAACAATACGGCAACCTGGAAAACTTCAACTTTGAGGCGCCGTTGACCTCGCTGGTCTGGCTGACTTCCATCATTTCGGTGGTGCTGACATTTGTTGTTTCGTTAGTCCTGATCCCCACGCTCGGGGGCGATTCCTCGCTGTGGTGGAAGCTATCAATCATCATTACCTGCGGCACGCTGGCAGGGGCCATCATTCCCGAAATCGTGAAACTGTTTACTTCCACCGAATCCGCACACGTTCGTGAAGTGGTCACCTCGTCCGGGCAGGGGGGGGCCTCATTGAATATCCTGTCGGGGTTGGTTGCCGGGAATTTTAGTGCCTATTGGCTGGGGATGACGATCCTGTTCTTGATGACGATAGCGTACCAGATCAGCCTGCTGATTGGTGATCAAATGATGCTGGCCCCGGCGGTATTCGCCTTCGGTCTGGTTGCGTTTGGATTCCTGGGAATGGGGCCGGTCACGATCGCGGTCGATAGCTATGGTCCCGTAACCGACAACGCACAGTCCGTTTATGAGCTTTCAACGATTGAATTGTTGCCAGGAATTTCACAAGACCTCGAAACCAATTTCCACTTCAAACCGGATTTTGAACGAGCGAAAGAGAATCTGGAGAAGAATGATGGTGCAGGAAATACGTTTAAGGCCACCGCAAAACCGGTATTAATCGGGACCGCCGTCGTCGGTGCAACCACGATGATTTTTTCCATTGTGCTGGACCTGACCAATAGCTTGCAAAAGGAACTGGTCGTCAATCTCTCGATTCTTCACCCTCCGTTTCTGCTCGGATTAATTGCGGGTGGAGCGGTGATCTACTGGTTTACGGGGGCATCCATTCAAGCGGTGACGACAGGGGCTTATCGTGCGGTGGAATTCATCAAGCAGAAAATCAAGCTGGATGACACCGTTACCAAAGCGTCGGTCGAAGACAGCAAAAAAGTCGTCGAGATTTGCACGAAGTACGCTCAAGAGGGGATGTTCAACATCTTCATGACCGTCTTTTTCACCACGCTCAGCTTTGCTTTCATGGAGCCCTATTTCTTCATTGGCTACCTAGTCTCGATTGCGATTATTGGACTGTATCAAGCCATCTTCATGGCTAACGCTGGTGGGGCTTGGGACAATGCGAAAAAGCTGGTCGAGACCGAAATGAAAGCCAAGGGGACGGAACTGCACGATGCCTGTGTCGTGGGCGATACCGTTGGAGATCCCTTTAAAGATACCTCGTCGGTGGCCTTGAATCCGATCATCAAATTTACCACACTTTTTGGTGTCCTGGCAGTTCCTCTCGGGGTGTCGATGAAACAGAATCTCGGTTCACTGGCAACAATGGCTATCGCCTTGGGATTGCTGGCCATCTCGATGGGATTCGTCTATCGATCCTTTTACGGAATGCGAATTCAGCTGGGTGGCGAAGAATAATCCTGATCTCGTCAACGCGTGATCGGGATGACGGCGTAATCCTTCCAAGAAATTGATCAAGCAATGGCTGCGACGCTGGAACAGGCTGATGTCCCCTCCCCAATGGTTCGGGGTTGGTTGTGGGTGATACTGCAGACAATCATTCGCTCCTTTTTCAACGTCTGGCTCGGTTACCGGGCGATTGGGTTCCAGCCACTGGAAAAAGAGGGTGGGGCATTAATCCTTGCCAATCACCAAAGTTTTCTCGATCCGCTGCTGATTGGGATTCCGCTGCACCGGCCTGTCAGTTTTCTAGCACGTGAGACGCTGTTTCATTCACCGGTTCTCGGCTGGGTTTTGCGAAATACCCACGTGATGTCGATTAATCAGGAAGCGGCGAGTACTGCCAGCATGCGGCAAACGATTCGGGCGCTCCAACAGGGGTATCTGGTTGGCATTTTCCCGGAAGGGACTCGCACAGAGAACGGCCTGATGAATGAACTGAAACCTGGGTTTACGGCCATTGTTCGCCGGGCGAAGCATCCGATTTATCCCGTTGGCATCGCAGGGGCTTATCAAGCGTTGCCGATGAAGAGCGGGTTTTTGAAGCCGACGCGCGTGCGGGTCGTCTTTGGAAAACCGATCACACTGACAGAGCTCGAACAGTTTTCGGGTCGAGACCAGGATGCGGCACTGATTGAACTCGTGCGGTCTCGGATCGCCGCCTGTTGCGATGCGGCCGAAATTTGGCGTAAAACCGGGAAAACACCTGCTGTCGGCGAGGTTTAGTTCCCCGCCTCGAAATCCCTGTGGCGATCGACATACCGCGATCTATCGGATGAAAAACACCATGAGACACCCCTGGCAATACGGTTTTCTGGTGATTTTGGGACTCTTGGCAACAGGGGGATTCTGGTCTGTGGCTGTAGCAGACGAACAAGTCGTCAAGCAATTGATTCTGCCGGGCGAGTCATTCCTGGTGGAAGGACGTCCCGCGTTTATTCTCAACCCCAAAGTCAGCGTGCCGGAGGGATTGCGACCCTGGATTTTCTACGCTCCCACACTCGAAGGATTGCCCGATGTTCATGAAAAATGGATGCATGAGCAATTTCTCAATGCGGGGATCGCCGTCGCAGGAATCGATGTGGGAGAAGGATATGGTAGTCCCAGTGCCTGCCGATTGATGATGGCCTTTTATCAGGAAATGACCAGGAATCGAGGTTATTCCAAAAAGCCTTGCTTGCTGGGGCGTAGCCGCGGGGGGCTTTGGCTGACGAGTTGGGCAAGCGACAACGTGGATAAGGTGGCGGGGATTGCAGGAATTTATCCCGTGTTTGATCTGCGTATTTATCCAGGTCTCGAAGCAGCAGCCCCCGCTTACCAGATCAGGCCCGATGAACTGGGGGCCAGGCTGCGTGAGTTTAATCCGATTGAGCGGGTCTCGAATCTGGCCAAAGCGAAGATTCCTGCAATCCTGATTCACGGCGACCAGGATACTGTTGTTCCCCTCAAAGAGAATTCGGCCGAATTTCTGGCTCGATATCGGGCCGCCGGGGCCGGGGATTTGGTCACGCTAATTGTGGCCAAAGGGGAGGGGCACAATTACTGGGAAGGATTCTTTCGCTGCCGGGAACTGATTGACTTTTCCATTGCCCGCGCCAAACAGGGGAGTCTTCCCTGAACGGATTGGTTCCACGCCTCGATCAGATTCCGTCCATGGCTGAAAAAGGGTCGAACTTTTTGGAGCGATCCTTGGGCCAACTTCGGCGGGAATCTCTTGGGGTACAAGACGATCAATCTGCTGAACTTGCACGAAGATCCGACCTTTCTGCATACGGTGTTGTATTCCGAAATCGCGCGCAAATATCTTCCCGCCCCCAAAGCCAATTTTGTGAAACTCGCCATAAATGGTCAAAGCTGGCGAATTTACATCAATGCACAGCAGTTCAATCAAGACTTCCTTGCAGAGAACTACTCCAGCACAAAAGGGGCACGCTGGAAGGTTCAGGGCAGCCCGATGGGACGAGGTGGTCTCGAATATCTTGGAGAACAGACCGAAAATTATCGTGCGCGTTACTTGCTCAAAACGGCGGACCGCGAAAAAGACTGGAAACGCCTGACGAAACTTTGCAAAACGCTGAATGAAACTCCGCTGGAAAACCTGGAAGTTGCCCTAACACCGCTGCTCGATCTCGACGAAACACTCTGGTTCCTGGCGTTAGACAATACTTTGATCAACGGCGATGGCTATTGGATTCGGGCCAGCGACTACGCGATTTATTGTGATGAAAAAGGGGTGTTTCACATGATTCCCCACGACATGAACGAGGCATTTCAGCCACCCATGGGACCTGGTATGGGTGGTCCTAGAGGGAGGCCAGGTTGGCATGGTGATACTGGGCCGGGGGGACCCGGCCAAGGTCGGCCGGGTCATGGTGGACCGTCCGGGTTGCCACCTGCGATGGGTGTGGGACGGGGGCCAGGTCGGCCGGGGGGACCCGGCGGTGGTCGTGTTGATCTCGATCCACTGGTGGGGCTTAGCGATGTCACTAAACCTCTTCGCAGTCGATTGCTGGCAGTACCGCAGCTCAGGAAAAAATATCTAGAGCACGTTCGAACCCTTGCGCCCGATGCACTCGATTGGAATCGATTGCAGCCGATCGTGACTCAGTATCAGCAGTTGATTTCCCTCGAGATCGAGGCGGATACGCGCAAGCTCTCGTCGTTTGCGGAATTCCAGCAAACCGTGCTGGGGTCCAGAAAACTGGGCGCTCGGTCGCAGCCACACATGAGTCTCAAGGAATTCGCAGAACAACGCCGCGAATTCCTGCTGAAACATCCTGCGATTGAATCCTTGTCAGCAGCCGAGGTGCCAAAATAGAGAGCGAAGTCTGGTTCGCGATACTAGCCATACGATTCCACTCGAAATCGGAACCGATTGACTCAGTTCGCTCTGTTGATTAGGGTGCGCAAGTTCCCGCCGGCGTCTTTTTTCCAGGATCGTGGCTAGGGTGAATCAGCCCTGGGGTCAATCTTGCCAGGGGTTGCCTGGGGTCAAGAGTCGAATTCGCTGAATGCCGTTCTCGGGAATGAAAAAGGAGAAATCGAACAATGTCGTTAGAGTGGTTGAGTCGGGTTGTGGATAGCACCGCCGTCGTTCCTTGGGAAACCTTGCTGACGCGTTTGGTTGTTGCACTCGGATTGGGACTGGTGATCAATCTGGTCTACCACCGAACACGCCTTGCTTCAGGGGCGGCTGGAACCTTTCCAACGACACTCGTCCTGTTATGTGTGTTGATCGCGATGGTGACTCAAGTCATCGGCGATAATGTTGCCCGCGCCTTCAGTCTGGTCGGTGCCCTCTCGATCGTTCGGTTTCGTACGGTCGTTAGAGACACCAAAGACACAGCATTTGTCATCTTTGCGGTGGTGGTTGGCATGGCGGTCGGTGCCGGCCAACCCGTGGTTGCACTGTGTGGTATTGCCGTGGTGGGCTTCGCCTGCATGCTGCTCCGCGATCGAACTCGATTACTGCTCGAACTCGATCGCGAGTCACAATTGACGGTTCGCTATAACTGGGCACCCGCATTGGAAGCGAGTACCCTGGAATGCGTTGCCAGGTACGCTGCAGAAATCGAGCCAATGTCGGTTGTCACGGTTCGCCACGGTGCCGCCATGGAGCTTTCGTATCGGCTACGGCTCTTGCCAAAAGTCCGGCCCACGGATCTCGTCGCCGAGTTGAACCGAATGGAAGGCATGCAAACCGTAGAATTGCACGCAGTGAAATCCGGAACCTGATCAAGAATCTTGTTCTGACTGAAAACTGAAAACTGAAAACTGAAAACTGAAAACTAATCCCCCCCTCGCCTCATCTTGACGGAAGACCCTGATCTGGATACGTTTCTGACGCATGGCGGGCTGTCGATGTTGGCAGTTCACCAAAAACCAAATCCTGCAGATGATCTTGATGATTGTCTGGGCAGCATGACTGAACTTCATGAATGAGTCAGGAATTTAAGTCCACGGACTTGAGGCAAGGACGCCGATGGCCGGGTTTGATACGCATATTACCGTGAGCACCGTCGTGGGGATCGGCTATGCCTCCCTCGGTGTTTCTCAATTGGACCTCCCCCTCTCCACGTGCGCCATCGCGGGGGGCCTGTGTTCCATCTGTGGCATCATGCCTGATCTTGATAGCGATCATGCGATCCCCGCCCGAGAAACGCTCAGTTTTCTGGCCGCTGTCGCACCCATGCTGCTCTTCTATCGATTCCATTATGAAGGCCTGGCAACGGAACACATACTCTTGTTCGGGGCTCCGCTTTATCTTTTGATACGATTCGGTTTCGGCGAACTCCTCAAAGCTTCTGTGCATCGGGGTATGTTTCATAGCATCCCCGCTGCGATCATCGCGGGACTGATTGCCTATGTGATCTGTGATACGGGAGTCAGTTTTGGGCGAAGTTTTAAAGGGGTTGGTGCCACGATCGGCTATTTGACTCATCTGTTCCTGGATGAAATCTGGGCGGTCGAACTCAAAGCTGGCCACCTTCGTTTGAAAAAATCGTTTGGAACGGCACTCAAACTTTTTGGTGATGTCAGAACTGCGAACTCGGCAACGTGGGCGTTGTTGTTGGGATTGTCGGTTTTTGCCGCCAACGATCAGGGACATCCCGAAGTGGCTGCCCCGTTTCAGCGAGCGCGGGAAGACCAGCTTGCGACGCTTCCAGATATCAGGCGCATTACTCCTCCTCGCCGTTCTCAGAATTCCCCTGGAAGATCACGCACTTCACCTGACGAGGAGTGGCAAACCGACCCAAGTTTTCGGTGAGCTACAGGCTTGATTGAACCTGCGAGCCGCAATCATCCCGCAAAAATAACCCGTACGGCAAAATAACCCGCATTTCCCAGCAACCCGCAAAAACCAGATCAGAGTCCGCAGACGGCGGCATTCGCTGAGATTCGCGAAGGAAGAGAAACATGACCGGATTCGGTGGAGTCACAGTCTACGATGGCATCATGCTGCTGATTGTCTTTTTTACGACAGTTCACGGATTCTGGAAGGGGGCCACCTGGCAAATCGCTCCCATCATGTCGTTGGTGCTGGGATATATGGTGGCCATGCCCATGTCCGTCACCATGGCCCATTATTTTGGAGCACCCCCTCAAAATCGCTTATTTGCTTTGGTCGCCATTTACATCGCCACATCCCTGGTTGTGTATCTCGTCGTTCGCTCGTTTCGCGCAGGAATTGATAAAGCGCGACTCACCGAATACGACCGGCACCTGGGTGCTCTGCTCGGAGCGGTCAAAGGTGTGCTGCTGACCTTGGCGATCACCGTGATCCTGCTGATTTATTCGACCGCTGCGAGGGAAATCATCCTCAAGTCGGAAAGCCGCACCATCGCCGCAAAAATTATCAACGCGGTCTATCCAATTCTGCCGCGAGCGATGCACCAATTGCTTCGCCCCTACTTAAAGCAACTCGATGGAAGTCTTCCTCTCGATCTTGGTGGTCAGGATGCGGAAACGATATTGAATGACGACCATTTGCCTGATCGCCGGTCACCTTTAACGCCAACAAATTCAAATGCTCGCCGTGTCAGGACAGAGGAATTCGATTCCCAAGGATCTTCCCCTTCGGATCTGGGAGACGATGACGAGTACGGCCAGCCCGCCGCTTCCCCTCCACGCCGCGATTCGAGTACCCGGGATTTCGAGCGGAACGGACTGCGCGAGAATGATCCCACCAATCGCATCAGCAATCGGCCTTCAAGCAATCAATCCAGGGATTCCGACCAGACGGAACCACCCCGTCGCCGTTTCCAAGTCCCGCCCCCTTCCGCCGACGAGGATGACCCCTTCAGTCCGGGGAGTTCCATTCGTTCCAACCGTCAGTCACGCTAAGCGAGCTCGATCAGCGATTTTTTCATCACCGAGACGTCAACGCGATGAGACGACAACGCGGAACCATCCCGCTGAGTCACTCGGCGAGGAAATGACCGCTTTTCCCGCCTCGTTTTTCCAACAGCCGAGCAGGTCCCAGGGTCATCGTCCGGTCGACAGACTTGCACATGTCGTAGATGGTCAGGCTGGCCACCGTGACGGCAGTTAACGCTTCCATCTCAACCCCGGTACGCCCGTGCACGCGCACACTGGCTTCAATTCGTACCATTCGATCCCCGGCGGGATCCAACACGATGTCAACGCCGTCAATCCCGAGGGGATGGCAGAGCGGAATCAGATCGGCCGTTCGTTTGGTGGCCATGATGCCAGCGAGTCGCGCGACCTCCAGGACATCCCCTTTGGCAACCTTCCGATCCATGATCCGCTTCAGGGTCTCGGGCTGCATTGAGACAAATGACTCGGCCCGGGCAAGCCGATGCGTCACCTCTTTACCGCTAACATCCACCATGCGGCTCGAACCCTGTTCGTCGAAATGGGACAGTTCAGGCATCAGGGTTCTCTTAGACTTTTCGAATAAATTCTGCGGCAAAACTGCGGATCTTCTGGCCATTTAAGACGTGAAAAACTCGTAATTGCTGAATGGTTTCCTGGCTGAATTTCGCGATGGGAACATGAATTAATTTCTTGCCAAACCGTTTGGCCAAGTTTCGCCAAGCGAGACCCGGTGGACCGTGGCTCAGCAAGGCAACATGGCGTTCGTTCGAGTGATGACAGGCGGCAGCCAGCAAGCGTTCTTCCAGCGTATCCGTAAAATCGAATCGAGGGTTCGACCAGATGTCGGCCACAGGACGCGGCGGAAACAGAAACATGGCACCGCCGTAGGTCGCCTGACCGATACCGGGACCAATCAGGTTCTCTTGATAATTGGAAGCAAACAGGGCCAGCGAGGATTCGTCATGATGCTCCGCGTGCCAAGTGACTCGCCAAGGATAATCACGAGGGTCTGCCGGGCTGTCAAACAGCATCACCACGCAGTCGAGCGTTCCACGGGTCGGGGGGATCACCTTGACATACAGGTTTCCCGTGTGCCAATTTCGTAATGTTTCACGAATATCCAAACCATCTTTCAGGCTCGTCGAAAACTTTTCACTGCGAGCCAGATCCGAACCCAGCAGGTTCAGTGCGGTTTCTTTGACATGCGTGCGGAATTTTTCGATCGCCGTGTCCTCTGGGGGCCAGCTGCATTGACCGTTCGGATTCCATTTCATCAACCAATCACCTTGCTGAGGCTTGGCAGGTTGCGGCTTCAGCGGGCAATTTTTCCATTCGATCGCCTGGCCTGGCAAGCGATTTTTCAGCGTGATCATCTCTCCGTCGGGCAATCGGCACTGATGAATTCCCAATTCAATCTTACGAAAAGGAATTTTCTGCTGAAACAGGTATTCCCGTGCTGTCTCGGCCAGGGCTATGGCAAACAAGTCACCCGCGATTTGCTTGGCGGCGACGATTAACGTGTAAAGAGTGGGGGTTAATCGTCGTTCGGTCAGCGTCAGATTTCTCGCGTACTGCAGAAACACGCGCAGCAGTTTCGGAGTGATCTTTCGAGCACGCTTCCCGAGATCCCGCTGATACCGGTCACGCGCCGCGAGCAGCATTGCCTTTACGCCGTCAATCGAGAGATTTTCGTCTTCACTCAGGTCTGACCGAGCCTGCTCGTACAGCCCTGTGATAAAGGGAAGTTCACCCAAGCCAAAAATGAGCGATTTGGGGTCTGCGGCATAAATCGACGTCGAGTTCACCTCGTCAGCTTTCGACGCACACTGTGTTTGATCAACATAAGCCTCGCGAATCCAAGGCCAGTCGAGCAGCGAACAGATAAACAGGATACGGGAGTGCCGTTTTTCGAGCTCTCGCAATTGCTCGGCCATGAAAACAACTCGATCAGCAGGCTGACCGGCATGCACTCGGGGAATGCTGGGCAAAACAGCGGTTGCAAATTTGTCGGGACGAACATGCTTCAAAGCATAGGGGTCGGGGAGCTGACCAAAATACGTCTCAAATTCGGCGGTTTCCAGATCGATGAACGCACGAGTCATGCGTTCCTCGATCGCAAACCGCAGTCCTGCGATGACTCCCTGACAAGGATCAATGGGAACATAGCTCGCCACCCGTCGCGGCCCATCTTCCTCCGCACGTTCCTCTTCATTCTCAATGCTCACCCATTGTGGTGCAACGATCTGAGGCGTCTCGTGCTGCAGTACCAATGAAATATTGGGCAAGTACGCAATCGCCTGCTCCACATCGTCCTGGAACGAAGGGGGGAGCGGAACCGCTAGACAATCAAAGGAATTTGTTAGCAGCGTGCGCCGAACTTCGAGCGCAAAATCGCCGCTACCGTGAATGATCGGCAGACACAAAATTCTGTCGCTGAATTGGAGTACGTTCATAAACGGAAGTATAACGTGATTCGGGCGGTTCGTCTTCGTCAGCTCACCGTTCCTCGACCAGATTCTGACTTTTCCTGCAGGGCGACGGCGCGTCGAGCTAATCGATTCAGTCTCAAGGAAATCGACCCATTACGCGCACTTGCGGTTGTAATTTCTTCCAGATTGCAAGCCGCTTCTCGCGGGAATCTCTCCCTTTCGAATAGGTTTTCTCTGGAAAACAGACTTGCGACGCATCCCATCCGCAATCTCAGAAATCATACAGAAAATGGCATGCTGATTGCTCCACTCAGAATTCGGAATCGAACCGGTTCGATGAAGCGAGTACGAAGGAACATCCATCTGGGCGGACACGATGGATATCTCGACGAGACATCAAATACCGCAGACATCTCTAGAAAAAGCTCCGCAGAAAGTACGCGAAATCATGTTGGTACTGACCAGAAAACGAAATGAAAAAATCCAAATCGGAAGCGAGATCGTGATCACGGTGACTCAAATCAAAAACGGTAAGGTCAATCTAGGAATCGAAGCCCCCGCCCAAATTCGAATCCTGCGGAGCGATTTACCTGAGTTCGTTCCGAAGACGGGAAACTCAATACCTGAATTCGGGAATCCAACTCAATGGATGTCCATCGGCAAACAAAATTGCACTGCAAATCCTGAAAGTCCCTTGTACTACAACACGGATTTCGCGGTTGAGATTGAAAATCAAATTCATTGCCCACTTTCGCCATGATGCATGAAGGTTCAGTCAGTGGAGCGTGACTGATCACGGTTCACGTCAGTGCTTCAAATTCCTCAAATGTCATCTGTTCGCGTAACTTCTCGAGTGAGGTTAATGCAATCTGCCGGACACGTTCCTTACTCAGACCCATTTGCTCCGCAATCTCTGCCAGGCTCTGACCATGTGGCTGACCTTCTAAAGCGAAACGTGCCGTGATGATCTGCCGTTCGCGTGGTGTCAGCAGATTGAGCAACTGATGGACCGCAGCCAGACGAGTTTGCTGGGTTTCTTCAGAAGCTTGAACGAGCGGACGACGATCGGGGAGGAATTCGAGGGCAGAAGACATTTCACCCGCCTGAAATTCGGATTGACTGCGGGCTCTCTTCAGCCATCGGATCATCTGATTACGAACCGCCCAGGTGCCGTAGGTACTGAATCGATTTCCCAAGCTGATATCGAAGAGTTCGACTGAACGAATGAGCGGCGACATCCCTTCGCTGATCA
>JBIKZJ010000487.1:0-4617 GCA_044354755.1 Schlesneria sp.
GCAGCCCACCTGGGGGCTGAAGCGGTCTTCACCACGCAAAAAGATCTGGTGAAAATCGCCTCAACCGACTGGTCGGGGCCACCACTGTACGCGATCGAAATCGGTGTCCAATTTGTCCGTGGGGCGGCTTTGCTCGAGTCTCGTCTGCACGAAGTCCTGGCGCACCGATCATCTCCCTGACCGTGAACCGGGTTTCAGTCTTGCGCACTGTAGATCTTGACCCCTTGTTTTATCGTTTCGGTGACTTTGATGTCTTTGATCGTCATGGGGGGAACGGTGAGGGGGTTTTTGTCGAGGATGACAAAATCGGCCAGCTTGCCCGGCTCAATCGATCCTTTCGTCGATTCCTCAAAGTATTGATAGGCCGCATGAATCGTCATCGCTTTCAGCCCATCGAGTGCCGAAATTCGCTCGTCCGGGCCGATCACGACACCCGAGCGACTGACCCGATTGACGGCAGTCCATAAGGCGATCAGCGGATCGGGCGGAATGATCGGTGCATCGGTATGGTTTGTGAATCGCATCCCTTTTTTCACAGCATAAGCGGCGGGACTCATTCCAAACGCCCGCTCAGGTCCGACCGTTTCCTTCAGATGCCAGTCGCCCCAGAAGAACGTGTGTCCCGTGAAAAAACTCGGAATGATCCCGAGTTCGTCCATGGCATCCACCTGGTCATGTCGGATCATCTGGGCATGAATCATCACGGGCCGCAGATCCTTTTTGCCATGTTTCTGGATCGCCTTTCGAACGGCAGCGATCATCATGTCGGCCGCAGCATCTCCGTTACAATGAACGATCAACTGCACCTCACGCAGGTACGCCACATCAAACCAGCGATCGAGCTCGTCCTGTGTCACTGTGGCATAGCCGCGATAGTCTTTCGATTGTCCTGGAGGAGGATTGACATACGGTTTGGTCAGGAACGCCGTTTTTCCCTGGGGAGAGCCATCGGCAGTGATTTTAATCCCCGCAAACTTCAAGTGATTCTGATAAATCCCCACCTGCAGCTTGCTCTTATCTGAAATGATGGGATTGGTCATCACGGGGCGTGTGCCGCTCGCATTCATTTGACAGCAGCCAATCAGCGGCGAGTGATACTCGATATCCAATTTGCGTTGACCACTTAAGACATCATTAAACAGATCCCACCGGGGATAAGAAACGATGTCCAGAAATAACTCGCCACGATTGGCCGCTTCTCGGAGCAGCTGGATTTCGGGCCCCATCGAAATCCCGTCCTGGGCCGTTGTGACGCCATGGCGGGCATAAAGTTCCTGAATCTCGATCAGGTTTTCCAGTTGTTTCTGCAGCGGGTTCGGTTTGAGCAACTGAAAAAAGGGAAGGCCGGCTAATTCCTCGCAGACCCCATTCGGATCGCCATTCGCCTCACGCCGAATCACTCCCCCAAGAGGATCTTTGGTCTCACGGTCATATTTCACTGCGGCCAGGGCCAGACTATTGCCCGTCAGAAAATGTCCCGATGCGTGGACCAGCAAAATCGGATGCTCTTGGGAAATCTGGTCCAGATCGCTTCGTGTCGGATGCCGCAACTCGGCTAATAGCGAGTCATCGTACCCGTTCCCCAGGACCAGCTCACCGGGGGGGATTTTTTTCTGGACGATATACGCTTTCATTTTCGCAATGATATCCGCAATCGTACGGACATCACCCACTGGAGGTGGAGCCAGTGCCGGGATGCCCCAGGTTTGCTGGTACTGGGCCAAGTGCGAATGTGGATCGATAAATCCGGGCAGAAGTGTCTTACCATCCAGATCGATCACCGTAGTGGAGTTCCCCTGGAACTTCAAAATCTCCGCCGAATTTCCGACGGCCAGAATTCGCCCCAAACGAACCGCAACCGCCTCGGCAGCAGGATGCGCGTCATCCATCGTGACGATCTCGCCGCGGTGATAAATGAGATCCGCTGTTTCTGCACCCGAAATGGCAAACGAAAACAGCGTGATACCAACCAGAAAAATGGCCATTTGTAAACGGGGATTCATGATCACTCCCAACGGAACCTCGATGACGCCTCGAACGATTCGGTTTTAACGGGAACAAAATTAATTTTCTACCGCTGCCGCCGATTGCCTGCATGGTTTCAGGAACCGGAAGCATCCGCCTACAATGCGGATCGCTTCACCAACTTCCTCTGACGTTTTCCGGTTCCTCACATTGTACCTCAGACGAGGTGGTCGCGTGGGGGGCACCGAACCGTTCTGTGGGAATGATCGTTGAGGCATTGTATGTTGAGGCATTGTGTATGGTCCGCTTAACCCCGAGGAGTCTTGCAGCATGATGAAGAATGAGCGATGGAGGATCTTGGCAGCGGTGGGCGTTCTGCTCGCCGGTGCCGCAACCGGACTGGCTGATGTCCGCTTGCCAGAAGTGATCAGCAACAACATGGTCCTGCAAAAGGATATTCCCCTCCCCATCTGGGGCTGGGCCGCAGCAGGCGAAGAAGTCACCGTCACCTTGGGGAATTCCACCGTCAAGGGGACCGCAGATGGCGCAGGAAAGTGGAAGGTTGTCCTTCCCGCCGTCAAAACCGCTGGTGGCCCCCACGAGATGATCGTCAAAGGGAAAAACGAGATCAAGGTCTCGAACATCCTGATTGGCGAAGTCTGGGCCGGATCCGGTCAATCCAACATGCAATGGGGAGTCAATTCGTCCACCAATGCACCACAGGAAATTGCCAACGCCAAATTTCCCAAAATCCGCCTGTTCATGATTCCACTGGTTCCTGCCGGTACACCCGCCGAACAGATTAATGCACGCTGGGTCGAATGCTCACCCGAAACCGTCGGTGGCTCGTCCGCAGTGCTGTATTTCTTCGGCCGTGAACTGCATCAGAAACTGGATCTCCCCGTCGGACTGATCACCACCGCCTGGGGCGGAACCCGCATTCAGCCCTGGATTCCCCCACAGGGATATACCGCGATCCCCGAACTGCAGGCAGAAAAAACCGAGATGCTCGGCTTTTTGAATGACTATGCCAATCGCCTGGTCAGCCATGCCGACGCCATCAAGGCCTATGGTGAGCAAATCCAGGCGGCGGCACCGGGGGCTCCGCTCCCTGCTGTACCTCAAAATCTTCCCGGTCATCCGCTGAACAGCAACTACCAGCATACCGGTCTCTACAACGGCATGATTCATCCGATCGTTCCGTTCGGCATCCGTGGTTTTCTCTGGTACCAGGGAGAATCCAACAATGGCCAGGGGATGCACTATTATCAACTGCAACGTGGTCTGATCGAAGGCTGGCGTTCGGTCTGGAATCAGGAAGGAAATCGCGACTTCCCCTTCCTGTTCGCCCAATTGGCTCCCTTCAACTACGGTGGTGATCCGACCCGACTCGCGGGAATCTGGGAAGCCCAAACCGCAACCCTCGGCGTGAAAAATACCGGGATGGCAGTCCTGACAGACATTACCACCCTGAACGATATTCATCCGCCCAACAAGCAAGATGTCGGTCGCCGTTTGTCGCTCTGGGCACTCGCCAACACCTATGGTCAGCCGAATCTGGTTTATTCGGGGCCACTCTATAAGTCGATGAAAGCGGACGGGAACAAGGCGGTCCTCAGTTTCAACCATGCTGCAGGACTGAAGTCACGCGATGGAAAAGACCTTTCCTGGTGGTCGATTGCCGGCGAAGATAAGAAATTCGTCAAAGCGACCGCCCGTATTGAAGGGGACACCGTCGTCGTCACCGCCGAAGGGGTTGCCAAGCCGGTCGCCGTCCGTTTCGGCTGGCACCAGCTGGCCGAGCCAAATCTAGCCAATGGGGCCGGTCTCCCCGCCTCACCATTCCGGACGGATACCTGGACCGACGCCGAGAATTACAACCCGTAATCTGACTGTAATCCCGCGATCACGGACTTAGGCAAGGATGTCACGAACGACGTCGCCGTGCACGTCGGTCAGACGAAAGTCTCGACCGGCGTGTCGGTACGTCAGTTTGGTATGATCAAACCCCAGCAGGTGCAGGATGGTCGCGTGAAGATCGTGGACATGAACCGGATCTTTGACCGCCCGATAGCCAAAATCATCGGTCGCTCCATGCACCATCCCCCCTTTCACTCCCCCTCCCGCCAACCACACGGTGAATCCCCAGTGATTGTGATCGCGGCCCCCACCGGGATTCCCGTTCACTAACTCGACCGCAGGGGTCCGTCCAAATTCGCCCCCGCAAATCACCAGCGTTTCCTCGAATAGCCCCCGCTGTTTCAGATCGGTCAGCAGCGCTGCGATCGGTCCATCACATTCATTCGCCAGGCTTCGATGATTCTTTTCGATGTCGTTATGGCTATCCCACGGCTGAACATCGCCATGATACAGCTGCACAATCCGCACGCCTCGCTCGATCAATCGTCGTGCCAGTAGCAGTTGCCGCCCATGCAGGGTGTTTCCATACGCTTCCTGGACATGCTGGGGTTCCTGATTGAGATCAAACGCATCAGTCGCCTCCATCTGCATCCGGTAGGCCAGTTCAAATGCTTGAATCCGGGCTTCGAGTTCCGGTTCTTCGCTCCGCGCTTGCTGGTGCTGACGATTAATCCGTTGCAACAGGTCGAGTTGCCGCCGTTGGTCCCGGCGAGTCACCACATGATTGGTGAT
>JBIKZJ010000488.1:0-4603 GCA_044354755.1 Schlesneria sp.
ATTTCCTCACTTCTCGGATTCCTCACTTCTCGGAAAAACAACCGTTTGAAATCGTCTTCATCAGTTTGAAATCGACTTCACCAACAGCGGGGAACGAGGATCACATCGGAGAGTAAATCTGTACAGGAACTTTTCGTACGAAAAAACACGGTTAAGAAGGGAGTCTCACCGTGCTTGATCGATCATTCTGCCAATCCGCCTGCAACTACTTCTTAACGTGCTGTTCTTTCAGCACGGCAACTCGCTCTTCTATGTTGTAGAAAGGGCTAAGTCGGCGAACTTTGTTGGCAATTACGGTTTTGTCAGCCTGAGCGGTCGCCTTCATGTACTTGGCGATCAACTTCTGGATTTTCACCTTACGGTGACGGCGACTGGCGATCTCGCGATCTCGTTCAATGCGCGGCATGTTTTGATGTTTTCTCGGAGCGGGATTCAAAAGGGAAACCGAAATTCTCAGGTGGTCTCGCTGTTGAGTAACCCTCAAACAACGGAACTCTCACAATCACAACGGATTAACGCAACTTCTTATGACAGGTCTTGCAACGAACCCTCATCCGAACCAGCTTATTACATTTCGGACAGCGTTTGGCCTTACGAGCCAGTTTGAGTTTTGTCCGTGGACGATAAACCATGCCAACACCCTCTGTGCTTCTGCCCTTAACGAACAGAATCGAAAATTTCAATTGATAAAAACGAGAATTTCCAGCGAGCGAAGCAGCGTAAACCACATTCGCAATCGTCCGAAACTTGCCGTAAACCAAACGCAAACAAGAAGTTAGCCCAAAAACAGACTGTACCCTCATTGCCATGCGGACTTACCGCGAATTCCGGGTGGGGAGTCTATCTGTTATGAATCAACCATGCAAGCGATGTGGAGATTTGTTCTCAATTCTTTCGTGGAGTCACTCGGTTTGATGTTCCGATCTGCGGAAAAACCTGTTACGATCCTCACATCGGCGGTCTGATTTGCTGGAACGATTACACTTGATTGGTCTCAAGTCATCGTAAAAACGACCGCCGTGATGGCAGTGATATTGGGTGTTTGTCTTCATGTGTTTTGAGTAACTTGACTCTGTCCGTTGACTCGATTCGGGTTTCATTGAACGCGCTCCTTTTTGAACGCGTTCAACAATCAACATCGTCCGAGTCTCGTCCGATTGCCGATAGACATGCTATTCGGAAGATCGATCGAGATTTGTATCCCTGTGATTGCCGTTCCTTTGAAAATCGTTTTTTGCTTCGGCGTTCTCTTAAAAGATGAACGACGGCCGATCAAATACGATCGATGAAGTACAAAAAGGGATCGGCTGGCTGGGGTGGTCAGTGATCGGCATGGAGTGCCGGACTAGAGTGGAATGTCTTCAGTGCGGGGAGCCGTCACTGAGGACAATGGCGGGGTCACGCTATGATGGATGGTTTCGACTCCCACCGGGTGGTTGTCACCGGGGTGGGCGTTGTATCACCGATCGGCATAGGTCAACAGGCGTTCTGGCAAAATTTGATTGCTGGGAAGACTGGAATTGATCTGTTAACGGCATTTCCTTCGGGCGGTTTGCCTTCGAAACTTGCGGCCGAGGTGCATGATTTCGACCCGATTGAACATATTTACCACCGTAAATTCCTCAAGGTCATGTCTCGAGACATTCAACTGGGCGTCGCCAGTGCCTCGATGGCGATGTCGGATGCGGCACTCCCCCCCGGTTCGATTGATCCCGAGCGACTGGGTGTTGAATTTGGTGCCGGCCATATGTCTGCCACCCCGGAAGACTTGGCGGATGCCGCTCGACACCTCCAGCAGACCGCCGACGGCAAGTCTTTTGATGGCTGGGCTGAAGAAGGCCTCGGCCAAATTGCGCCGCTCTGGTTGCTGAAGCAGCTTCCCAACATGCCTGCTTGTCATGTCGCCATCGAACACGACGCGCGAGGCCCCAATAACACGATTACCAGCTGTGAATCGTCCGCTTTGCTGGCACTGGCCGAAGGGATGCGGGCGATCGAGCGTGGTGCCGCCGATGCGATGATTGTCGGAGCCTGCAGCTCTTACATTCACCCACTGGAAATCGCCCGACTGAATCTTTACGAAAGCCTGTCGCCGGGTGATGACCCTCGATTCGCCTGTCGGCCGTTCGATCGCGACCGGGACGGCACCGTAGCGGGTGAAGGGGCGGCGTCGTTTGTGCTCGAACGTTACGAACATGCTGTTCGCCGCGGGGCACCGATCTACTGTGAAGTCCTGGGTGTTGGTGCTGGTTGTGACGGACGTGATCCTGCAAATCGTGCCAGCGGCTTGGGACTCGCCCGGTCGATCAACGCGGCACTCAAGCGATCCAATCTTTCGCCTCGCGACATTGGCCACATCAACGCCCATGGCAAAGGGACACGAAAAGACGATGTCGCCGAGGCTCGGGCGTACCATCAGGCTTTGGGGAGTGTCGCCGAATCGATTCCGGTCACCGCCCTGAAAAGTTACTTTGGCCATTTTGACGCAGGAGCCGGAGCGGTCGAACTGGCAGGAAGCCTGCTGGCGATGCGCCATGGACACTTGCCAATGACGCTGAACTACCGCAATCCGGATCCCCTGTGCCGACTGAATATTATTCATGATCAGCCACTCAAGATGACAAACGGTATTGCACTCAGCGTCAACCGAACCCGGATGGGGCAAAGTGCTGCGGCGGTCATTCGTGCCATCTGATCATGTTTTTCCGACCTCAGCAACGCTCCGTAACCTCAGCAACGCTCCGTAACCTCAGCAACGCTCCGTAATCACGATCGCTCCGTGCCAATCTTTGCCGCACGCTCGCCCAGGGATCTGCTTTAGAGCCAGGTAACGACATCAGAGAAAGAACAGTCATGACGGATCCTGCAGCGGACTTGCGAGTCGGTTTCATCGGAGCCGGACAGATGGCTACAGCGCTGGCCAAAGGATTTATTGCCGCCACAACCGTGACTCCCGAAGCGATTGTGGCCTGCGATGTGGTTCCTGCCGCAGGGGCGAAATTTGTCGAGCAAACTCGGGGGCGATTTGTTTCCACCAGTCGCGAAGTGGCTCGAGACTCTTCCGTGATTTTTCTCGCAGTCAAACCGCAACAGATGGATCAGGTGTTTGCGGACCTGCGAGACATCTTACGGCCCGAGCAATTAATTGTGTCGATTGCGGCGGGGATTCCGCTGAAAACCCTCGCCGCAGGTCTGGGACCGCAAGTCCGATTGATCCGGGTGATGCCCAATACCCCCTGCCTGGTTGGCTGCGGTGCCAGCGCTTTCAGTCGCGGCCTGAATGCAACCCCCGAGGACGCCGCCCTGGCGCAGCGTTTGCTGTCGAATGTGGGACTGGCACTCGAAGTCCCCGAAAAGCTGCTGGATGCGGTAACAGGTCTCTCGGGAAGCGGACCGGCTTATGTCTACCAGATCATCGAGGCACTCAGTGACGGGGGAGTTCGTATGGGTCTCCCGCGTGAGATCGCAACGAAACTGGCTGCCCAGACTCTGTTGGGGGGAGCTCAGATGGTACTCAGCACGGGTCAGCACCCTGGGTCACTCAAGGATGCCGTGACCAGTCCCGGCGGGACAACGATTGCGGGATTGCATGAACTCGAACGAGGGGGTTTGCGCGGGATTTTGATGGACGCCGTCGAGGCAGCCACCGTGCGTGCTCAGGAATTGGGTGCGTTGTAAGCCGAGATTCTCGTGGTTCGCCCCCATCGCCGATTTTAAAAACAGGCCATCACCGATTTCAAAAATCGGTGACCTTCCGTGGATCAAACGCCCAATTGGTCCTGATTGATCCCCGTTGAAGCAATTACAGAGCTCCCTGCTTGACCCATTCGCAGCCAGTTGGTACTTTCCCCAAACAAATCGCGGGTGTAGTTCAATGGTAGAATGAAAGCTTCCCAAGCTTTAGGCGAGGGTTCGATTCCCTTCACCCGCTTTTTTTTTTTTCGTCGTCCGCTTTCAGCCAACGACATACATCCGAGTTTCTCAACATCCCCTCCCAAATCCATCCTCAATGGTAGGAGCGTTTAATTATGTTGCTGGATCGTCGATCGTTTCTCGTGAAAGAGCGTGTGGCCTTTCTGAAATTGACAGACCGCTATGATATTTTTGACCCGGATTCCGGCGAGCAGATCGGGTTTGCCCAGGAAGAAGTCAGCTCGTTTGTGAAATTGCTCCGTTTTTTCATTGCCAAGCAGTTGATGCCGACGACCATTGTCGTGAAGGAAGACGACTCTTCTGAGCCTGTTGTGACCATGAAGCGGGGGATGACCTTCTTGCAGTCACGCGTTGATGTGCTCGACCAAAGCCTCAATTCGATCGGCTTTTTCAAAAGCAAGCTGTTTTCATTCGGGGGTGGCTTTACTGTCCACAGTAAAACGGGCGAGCAAGTCGCCGACGTGAAAGGGAACTGGAAGGGTTGGGAATTTCAATTACTGGATATGCAAGGAAATTCACTCGGAACTGTCAACAAAAAATGGGCCGGAGCGATCAAAGAGATTTTCACTTCTGCAGACAATTATGTCATCAGCCTCAGCGAACAGGTTGAACCCAACGCAGGTCTGGCGGGGTTACTGCTGGCAGCGGGGCTCGCGATTGATATTGTCTT
>JBIKZJ010000113.1:0-15105 GCA_044354755.1 Schlesneria sp.
CAACTCATTGAGTCCGCCAGTTGCAAAAATTTGAGTGTCACCCAGAGAATATACCTTTTCTTCCTAAGACTGCCGGGATTTTTGCGAAGACATCCACTTCAATCCGTCTCTGCGCTGCTGGTATAAAATCAGATCGCAACGCAAAGTCGGAATCTTTACAGTTGATTGTTTTTCGCCACTCGCAAACCGAAAACAAAACGGAATTTGGCCTCTGGCGTATCTCGTTTCGGGAAAGTTGACGTGCGGATGAGATCTCATTGTGGTCGCATCGTCATTCATTCAGGAAGCCTGCCGCGCTTTTGGCGTCACATCGTGCTTCAATGGTGTTGTACAGATCAATTGATGAAATCCACGACGAGATCCAGATTGCGGGTCGTCTTGGCATGGAGACTGCCAATGACTCTCACTAGCAGTGTGCTGAATACGGCGCTGCATTGCGGTTTGCACCCGCAATTGTCGCTGAACTCTTCGAGTTGGGCCGCGCGACTCGGAGAACGGATCCGATCGACTTTGCTTCGTCGCGCACCGGCATACAGTAGGCATCAAAGTCATCAACCGCACGTCTGGCGATATCTCTTTTGTCGGCGGGTGGGCTACTGAGGAGGATTTCATGATGAATCGAAAACTCACGTTGCTAGGAAGGTATGCCGTCTTGTTGTCGGGGATCGGATTCCGTGTTGCCGTTGTTATTGAGGCGTCCCGATCTGAATAGATCGAATTGAAGGGAATGTTTTGGGGCGACAACGCAAAGAGGGTGGTGCGCTGGTTGCAGGATTAGTTCCCGATGGCAGCAATAAGTTCAATTTCAAACTGTTGGGGCCTCCGCAAGAGGATTCGGGCCTCAACTTCAGCAAATGAATGATCTCTGAGAATCATATCTGAGTGGAAAAACGTGTGAGAAAGAAGGGGCGGCCATGTACTGGGAACAGATCAAGGGTCGATGGAAGCGAATCCGCAGGATGTTCAAAAGGGAGGACTCGAACAATCTGATTGATGACGAATTCGTGATCATCGCGAAGGAGCGAGATCAACTGGCTAACGTCCTGCGGGAAACATGTCACCGTAAAAAAGAAGAGGCTGAAAAAGAGCTTAAATGGTTCATCGATCGTATTGCAGCCACACGAAGGCCGAATTGAGAAGTGTTGCCGCAGCAGGTTCAGGACGACGCGTGGTGAGCGACGTCGCGGTCAGTCACGACTCAGAGCGAAACCCACGTTGAGATATGGCTTTGCACAGTCGACCAATGGAGTCAAAGAAAATGGGATGAAACTCACCATGACCGCAATTCTGATGATGAGTTTGGTTTCGATCAGCATTCTCAGGTGAAACGACGCGACCACGTCATCGGCCAAACAGGAAACAAAAATCTCGACTCCCGGTGAAACGACAACGATCACCACCGAAGAGGGACTGAAAAAAAGCTCGGCGGACATCCGCCAGGGACAATGCCTTGAATGGGAAGCCGCGTGACGAATAGAAAATCTGTTTTTCAGGTGGTCCAAAAAGAACTCCAACCAAAGGGATCTGATCATGTCGAATTCCAAAGCGACGCCGTGTTTCGACCAGCAGGAGTGGGCACAGGCCGAACGGAGCGCCAAGGTGGCGGTGGCATCGGCGGGGGAAATGGCCAGCCATTCGGTATCGGCGGTCGGTGCGATGGCAAGAAATGCGGTCGGCGATATCGGCCAGGAAGTGGATCATCTCACGGCCAATGCCGGCGTCTATATTGAGGAACTCGGTGATCGATTTAGCAAAAACGTGCCCCAATCGGGGGTATTGGGAAACGCGTCACAAGCGGTCGCTGGAGCCATCAAAGGGAGCGGCGAATATCTCCAGGATGCCAAGCTGACCGGGATCACCGCAGATGTCACTCATGTGATTCGGCGAAATCCCATTCCTTCGATCCTGATCGCGATGGGCGTCGGCTGGTTTCTGGGACGAAAACTGAAAGGTTGAGTCATGTCAACAAATGCCGAGAATAGGCCAGCGCAGTCCAGCGTATCGCTCGTGAGGGGTATTCTCGTCGATCTTGAACATCTCGTTGAACAGCAATTGCAGTTGACGAGGCGAGAGATGGAAGACGAGCTGCGCCAGCGATCGGCGGACGCGATGATTGTTGCGATTGGCATCGGAATCTTATTTCTGGCTGTCGGCGGCTTTTGCCTGGCGTTCGCTCAGTTGTTGCACTGGTTCAGTTCCCCTGCGGGGACTGATCCGGCTTGGTTTCCGCTGTGGGCCTGTCACGGGGTGATCGCAATGGCGCTTGCGGTCGTCGGCGGAATCTTGGCGCATGTTGGCCGAACAAAATTTGGGTCTGTTAAGCGGTTTCAAAATCCCGTCACGGAAATCTTTGAGGAGCAGAAATCATGAACGATACTCCCGATTTCCTACGCAAACAGATGCAGGAAACCAAATCGCAACTCTCCGAGAAGTTAGAGTCTCTGGAACAGCAGTTCTCTGACGCGGTGCAGTCTACGGGCACAGCAGTGAATTCGACAGTGCAAGCCGTTGAGCACGCAACACATTTTCTCAGCAACGCCCTGGATGTTCGACGGCAGATCAATCGACACCCCTGGTTGGTTCTCGGTGGCGCCATCGTCGTGGGCTATGTGGCCGTTGATCTCTTGAAAGGGCCGAAAAATTCGAATTTGCAAGGGGCCGACAGAAGCAGTTCTGTGCCAGATCCCGCCGCAAGCGATGCGAGTCAGAAAAACGCGACGCGCACTCTTAAGTCCACTGAGAACGCAACCGCCTTCGCGGCCACTCGCCACCCAAGTCGGAAAGGGTCTTCCTGGGATCAATTGAGGAACATTGCAATGCGTTCGCTGATGGCCACGGTGCCGATCGTTGTCGCTCAAATCGTGCCTCGCATCCTCAATCAAGTGATGGACGATTGGGTCGGTACTCCGACCAACCATGCGGAAAATTTGGGTGAACCACAAAGTTCCCGCACGCAGAAGCAGTCATCGGAAGCAGCTCAACGCCTTCGCATCGCGGTGACAGAAAGTGTTCGTTCTCAAAAAATATTTTAACAAGAAAATCGCTCTTACAAGGAAGCATAATCATGAATTGGGATCAAATTCAAGGCAACTGGAAGCAAATGACAGGTCAGGTCAAGGAGAAGTGGGGCAAGCTCACTGATGATGATCTGACGATGATTGCTGGGAAACGAGACCAGCTGGCGGGCATCCTTCAGCAGCGGTACGGTTATGCCAAAGAAGTGGTGGAAAAGGAGCTCAATCTCTTCATGGAGAACCTCAAGCACTAAGTCAAATCGGATCCGTGTCCGCCCCTTTGTGTCCTCATTCCGCCATTCGCAAATCGCGGATGTATCGGGATCTGATATTATCAAAGAAGGTCATCAACGATCAAGAATTTATTCGTGAGTTTGGCATTTTTGACGATGGCGACTCTGCCAAGCAGTACCCAAGGTAGCGCTCGCGGTCCGAGAGCGTTGAACAAAAATCCGAGCTATGAACACGTCGACAACACAACACGAGAGCCCGTCGCGCCCGTCATCAATCACGGCGAGGAAGCCGCGCTGATCACCCTCACTACTGCGAATGACGCGGCGCTCGGAAATTTCGTCATCACAGCAAACGGGCATCCCACGAAGGGGGCGCATGCATCGAGTGAGCTCAAGCTTGTCGTAGTCACGGCTCGAAATGCGACCGCTCAGAAGCAATTATCAGGGCGCTGAAATGTATTCGTGATTGACGAGAGTTGGTTTTTAACTGAATAGGAGAAATGAAATGCTTGGTACCGTTCTATTGGTGATCCTGATTCTGATGCTTCTGGGAGCATTTCCTGCCTGGCCTCACAGCCAAAGCTGGGGATATGGCCCCAGCGGCGGCCTGGGACTGGTTGTGCTGATTCTGGCCATTCTGCTCTTGATGGGACGTATTTGACAACCGTCAATTTCCACGGAGTTCAATACTCGAAGGGTCTGGAGACTGTTTCGTGATTCCCTCTGCGATTAGCCTCGTCGGCACGATCATACTCATTTTAGATGTCTTCGCCATTTTCAGTGTTTTGTTGGGTCGTTCCAGCGTCATGCGCAAGATCCTCTGGTTTGCGATCATTCTGTTGTTGCCGTTCCTGGGAATGGGTTTGTACTTCTTATTCGGTCGAAGTTCAGAGGATGCTCGAGCTTAGAGAATGCAAGCTGACGACTGGCGTAAACGTTGATAGATTCACAAGGGTGTGCAGGGTGCAAATCTTCTGCCTCGGTCCAAAAAAGGCTTATGAAAAGTCGAGCCGCTTTCACACGCATGAAAAGTTCGCGTAGAAAAAAAGGAAATTCGAAATGAGATGGCTGGGAACGAATAACTTGGGCATGCTCCTGTTGTCTATCTGGCTCATTCTGACGGGTTTGTTGCCGATATTGCATGTCACCTTTCCAAATGTGAGTCTGTTCTTTCAGGCATTGGCGTTGGTGGCTGGTGTTTTGCTGCTGCTCGGGCGTTAGCAGTCTGTTGAAAAAGGGGGACAGTCACCTCGCGCTGCTTATCATTCAAGTGGATTTTTGATTTTGGTCGGAGCCAGTCCCCGTTTTTCAACAGGCTACTAAGGTGTGATATTCAAGCAAAAAATGCTTTGAGAAAGCGAGAATTGAACGATGACACTTGGCGGATTTCTGTTGCTCATGTTGATTGCAGGTATCTGCGGCAGTCTAGCTCAGGCGATTGTGGGATATTCTCATGGTGGCTGCCTGGTCTCGATTGTACTCGGTTTTATTGGAGCGATACTGGGTACTTGGATCGCACAACAGTTAGGACTGGGAGAAATTCTCGCCATCCAAGTCGGTGGTCAGTCGTTTCCGATTGTCTGGTCTATTATTGGTGCTGCGGTGTTTGTCGCGATCCTCAATTTGTTGGGCTCACGTCGATATGGTTGAAATGATTAACCGACGAAGCGAGTTTGATAAATGGCTGATAAAGAGAAGAGGACTTTAATGTCAACGACGACATCCAAAAACATTCGCAGCGGAATGGGGTCTCTCCCACATGAAACCGGCGTTGCCTTTCGGGTCTGGGCTCCCCACGCCGATGCCGTGTTCGTGACAGGTTCATTTAATCAATGGTCGCCAGATGCTCATCCCATGTCACGGGAAGCGGAAGGATACTGGTACGCGGACATTACGGCAGCCACAATCGGCTGCGAATATCGGTATCGCATCATGAATGGCGATCAACAATTGTTGCGGATCGATCCCTATGCACGGCAGGTCACCAGTACCGTGGGAAATGCCGTGGTCTATGATCCAGGCTTTGACTGGGAGGGGGATGATTTTCACCTCCCCGCCGTCAATGAACTCGTGCTGTATGAGATGCACTTAGGAACGTTCCATGACAAAGAGAATGGAACGTCAGACAAGTTTGGAGAAGCCGTCCAAAAACTGGACTATCTGCAGCGATTGGGCGTAAATGTCATCGAAGTGATGCCCTTGGCACAGTTCGCTGGTAATTTGTCTTGGGGCTACAACCCCTCTTGCATTTTCGCGGTGGAAACCAACTATGGCGGTCCCACGGGGTTCAAGCGGTTTGTCAAAGAAGTGCATCGAGCGGGCTTTGGGGTGATCCTCGACGTTGTCTACAACCACTTTGGGCCGACCGACCTTGATCTGTGGCAGTTTGACGGATGGAGCGAGAACGGCCAGGGGGGTATCTACTTCTACAATGATTGGCACGCCGAAACACCCTGGGGTTCGACCCGCCCCGATTATGGTCGGAAGGAAGTGCGTCAATTCATTCGCGACAACGCAATGATGTGGCTGGAAGAGTACCACGTCGATGGCCTGCGACTCGACATGACGTTATTTATGCACAATGTGCGGGGAAATGGAGATCCCGGTGGCGATCTGCCGGATGGATGGAGCGTTGTCCAATGGATCAATCGCGAAGTGCAGCAGAATTATCCCGGACGAATCACGATCGCCGAGGATCTGCAGAACGACGATCGAATCACGAAGCCAACGGATCAGGGGGGGGCGGGCTTTACGGCACAATGGGGCGCTCGTTTTGTACATCCCATTCGGGCATCCGTGACGACATCCCATGACGAACAGCGATCGTTGGACAGTGTTCGAATGGCGATTGAAGGCCGCTACAACGGAAACCCATTTCAACGCGTCATTTACAGTGAATCGCATGACGAAGTCGCGAACGGTAAATCACGAGTCGCTTCAGAAATCGATCCTGACCATCCCGACAGTTGGGCCGCGCAAAAACGGACCACGTTGGCAGCGGCTTTGATGTTCACGGCGCCAGGGATCCCCATGCTGTTTCAGGGGCAGGAATTTCTCGAAGACGGGTGGTTTCAAGATTCCGTGCCGCTCGACTGGCATAAGTCCGAAGAGTTCGTCGGCTTAGTACGGATGTATCGGGATTTGATTCAGCTTCGGTTGAACCGGCTCGGCACGACGCGAGGTCTGACAGGTTCTGGACTGAATACATTTCATCAGAATCAGGCCGAGAATATCATTGCTTATCATCGTTGGCATCAAGGGGGCCCTGGAGATGACGTGATCGTCGTCGTGAATCTGTCGCATCTTGCCCACGAAAACTACCAACTCGGTTTTCCCTCGCCAGGAACGTGGCGATTGCGAATGAATAGCGATTGGAATGGTTATAGCCGCGCTTTCGGAAACCAAGCCTGTTCTGATGTTGTCGCGGGGACGGAACATCAGGAGGATCCGCAAAATGGGACTCACATCGAACGAGATGGATTCCCTGCCGTCGGAACAATTCGCGTTGGATCGTACAGCGTCTTAGTTTTCTCGCAAGATAAGCCTGACTGACGAGAGACAATCATTCTCGGTCTTGCCGAATTGTTGGCCTCTTGTTCTGTGTCCGCGCGGGGATGGTGAGTTAGCAGTCTGTTGAAAAAGAGGGACAGGCACCTCGCAATGCGTATCGTTCAAGTCGATTTTTGATTTCGGTCGGAGCCAGTTCCCGTTTTTCAACAGACTGTTAGGGCGATTCCTGCAGCGGGTGACAACGACGCATGTGAGACACTGGCATCGGAATCATCACTTCGTAGAAACTGGGTATCTTACTAGGGAGCCTATCGATCGTTTCTGGTTGAATCATGTTGACATCTCAAGTCCGTTACCGGAGCCGTCCCCCTTTGCCTTGCTTGGGATTGGCATTGCCGTCTCTGCGTACCGACGACGGATGGCAAAAATCGGATCCCTTAGCGGAATCCGTAGACGGTGATCAAACTTTCGGATCACCCCTGAATGGGGAATAGAATCGAAATTCCCGCTTGAAAGTGATTTCATCGCCTATGGAAAAATAACCCCTCAAGAACAGGGATGTGTCATCCGAGGGCTATGAAAAAAAACCCGGCTTCGAAAAGAAGCCGGGCTCTTGTTTTACTTGCGGAATGCTATGATTTAGTAGCGACCGCGACCACCACCACCGCCGCCGCCACCGCCGTAATCACTACGACCGCGACCACCCCCGCCACCTTCGGCTTTCGGACGTGCTTCGTTGACGGTCATCGCGCGACCTTCCTTCTCAACACCGTTCAAAGCACTGATCGCAGCTTCGGCTTCGGCTGAGTTACTCATCTCAACGAATCCAAAACCCTTGGAGCGACCGGTGTCGCGATCCATGATCACTTGTGCCGACTGAACAGCACCGTGTGCTGAGAACAGTTGTTCCAACTGGCTGTCGGTAACTCCGTAGGCCAAATTCCCGACGTACAGTTTCTTGCCCATGAAGGGGCCTCCTGAAAAAACCTCTGGCACTGCATCAACGGATGCAGCCACCCTCTGCAAGAAGCAGAGGGATCGATGCAGCAACTGCGCCGCGTTCGATTTGCTAGGATACGCACGTCCGAGCAAAATCACAATTGGAGAGTGGCCGGATTTTCGGAATTTTGTTCGAGTTCAGGGTTTTTACCCTCATTGTGACTGTTCAAAGCCCGTTTTTTCTGATTCTCTTCACCGAAACCGTCGGTTTCCAGATTGCCTGTGGTCCCCAAAGCAGAAATTTCCGCAAGAAATCGAGAGATCGCTGAATCCATCAAACCCGATGGCACTCGGCTTCGCCCCCTTTTCGATAAAGCTGCTCGATAATACTGATTTATAAGGCTTCAATGACCGCAATCCTTGGAATCTCTGCGTTCTATCACGATTCGGCTGCCGCCTTAATCGTGGATGGTGAGGTCATTGCCGCAGCCCAGGAAGAACGATTCACCCGACAACGACATGATGCCTCGTTCCCCGCGCATGCCGTTGAATACTGCCTCACTGAAGCAGGCATGACTCCCTCGCAACTCGATTATGTCGGTTACTACGAAAAGCCCCTGCGGAAGTTTGGTCGTCTGTTAGAAACCTTTGTCGCCGCGGCCCCGTTCGGCTTTCAGTCGTTTCTGACCGCGATACCGGTCTGGCTCAACCAGAAACTGTTTCTGGATCGCGAGATTCGGCTCGGCTTGTCCGGCCCGTATCAAAAGCGACTGGTTTACTGTGAACATCATGAATCCCACGCGGCCAGCGCTTTTTTCCCCTCACCCTTCGAGGAATCGGCAATCCTGACCATCGACGGTGTCGGTGAATGGGCCACCTCCAGCTACGGTGTGGGGCGTGGAAACCGGCTGGAACTATTGGGGGAGTTGCGGTTTCCGCACTCGCTGGGACTCCTCTATTCCGCTTTCACCTCGTTCTGCGGATTCCGGGTGAACTCGGGCGAATACAAACTCATGGGGCTGGCTCCGTATGGCGAACCCCGGTATGTCGAGACGATCCGAACCAAACTGCTCGATCTCAAAGACGATGGTTCGTTCCGACTCGACCTGACGTACTTCAACTATCACCGCAGCTTGACGATGACCTCGGCGAAATTTCATCGGTTATTCGGTGGGCCACCCCGTCAGCCAGAATCGCCGCTGACACAACGGGAACTCGACCTGGCTGCATCGATCCAGGTGATTACCGAAGAAATTCTCTTGCGGATGGCTCGTCATGTACATGCGGTCACCGGTTGTCGTCAGCTTTGTCTGGCGGGTGGAGTTGCACTGAACTGCGTGGCCAATGGCCGATTGGCACGCGAAGGGCCGTTCGATCAGATCTGGATCCAACCTGCTGCCGGAGATGCTGGCGGGGCTTTGGGAGTGGCCCTCATGATCTGGCACCAGTTGCTGAATCAGCCTCGAATTTCTCGTCAACCAGACGCCCAGTCAGGATCGCTGCTGGGTCCCCAATATGACGACGCAACCATCCGAAAAATGCTCGATCAAGCAGGAGCCAAATATCACTTCATCGAAGACGAAAACGCGCTGTGTCACTCGGTGGCCAAACTGCTGGCGGAGGAAAAAGTCGTCGGTTGGTTTGCAGGCCGGATGGAGTTCGGGCCGCGAGCACTGGGGGCGCGGAGCATTCTTGGCGATGCACGCAGTCCTCGACTGCAATCAGTGATGAACCAAAAAATCAAATTCCGCGAGTCCTTCCGGCCTTTCGCGCCCGTGGTTCTCGAAGAACGAGCCACCGATTTTTTTGATGCCGAGCTTAAGGATCTGGGGCCGTATATGCTGACAGTAGCCAGTGTCCGACCGGAACATCGAATTGCCTCCACTGCAGAACTTCCTCCCCGGGGCATTGCTGCGATCAATACCCCTCGTTCCACAATTCCTGCGGTCACTCATCTGGATTACTCGGCTCGCGTACAAACGGTGAATGCACAGACTCATGGCCGGTTCCATCGACTCTTGGCGGCATTTGCGTCGCTGACCGGGTCTCCCCTGCTGATTAACACCAGTTTCAATGTGCGGGGTGAGCCGATTGTCTGTACGCCCGAGGATGCTTATCGTTGTTTTGTGAATACGAACATCGACGTGCTGGTGATGGAGCGTTGTCTGTTACTACGCGACGAGCAACCAGATATCCCCCTGGTTGTCACCGATGCGGCTGCGCGTCGATTTTCCCCCGATTGAGATCACGATGATACACGTCAACTGGAAACCCTCGAATCGAGACCTGCGGATCTTCGCCGCCGGACAGTGGCTGCTCTTCGTGATCTTGATGGGCCGTCAGGTAACCGCGAATCCCCCGCATCTGCTTGCCGGAATCTTGCTGACTGGTTCGCTGCTGGTCGGTCTGATTGGGCTGATCTGGCCTACGCGGATCCGCTGGATTTATTTCGCCTGGATGATGGCGGTCTTTCCGATTGGCTGGATCGTATCGTATGCATTACTGACCGCAGTATTTGGCTTGGTCCTGATCCCTCTGGGGCTACTGCTAAAATGTCTGCGGATCGATCCCTTATCGCGGCGTTTTGAACCAAACACCCAATCGTACTGGGTTCGCCGCGGACCGTCCCCCGCACCTGGCCGCTACTTTCGTCCGTTTTAATTTCTCGGTTGAGAGACCAAAGCCTTTTTTGGACAGGAAATTGACAATATGGCTGGGAAAACTCCCCCAAACGAATTGGCTGAACCAGCCCCGATACCGACCCCGGCCGGGGGCCATTCGATCCCTCCCCAGACAGCAAACCGGGATGAGGCGAAATCGTTTGTTGAAGCGGCAAATGCGGCCGCTCCCTCACTGGTCCGTGAATTCATCGAATTCCTGATTGACTATAAGGTCTGGTGGGTGACCCCGCTGGTGCTGGTGCTGCTGACGCTGGCGGGCCTCGTGGTCCTGGGGGGAACCGCAGCAGCCCCGTTTATTTATCCGCTGTTCTGATCCTCGATCTCTGCTTGAGAAGCATTCTTGTGAGGCCTTCTGGTTCACGACCATTCACCGGTCGTGAACCAGACACCCCATCCGTCGGGATACATCAGCCGGAACGCATCAGGCCGAGCGGGTTTTGGCGAGTATCTCGTCCGCCAAGATGACAAACTGCTGAACGCGATCGGCGATAATGGCCAGACTTTTCTGCCAGAAGTCGGGCTTCCGCAAATCAAATCCCATCGTCGACTGAACCGCCTCTTCGGCGTCCTTGCAGCCGGTCGCCAACAACAGCTGCCGGTACGACTGCGGAAAATCGGCTCCGGATTCTTTTCCGATAGCATAAATCCCGAGCGACAGCAAATACCCGAACGTGTAAGGAAAGTTATAAAACGGGACCGAAGTGATGTAGAAATGGAGCTTCGAGACCCAGAATCGTGGGTTCCAGCCCCCGTCAGCCAGTCCGTTCACATACGCCTCGCGCTGGGCTTGTTCCATGAGCTGATTCAGCTGATCCGCCGTCAGTTCCCCTTGACTGCGCTGCTGATGAAAAGCATCTTCAAACAGGAATCGGGCGTGGATATTCATCAGAAAGGCGACCGCGTCTCCGAGCATCCCATCCAGAATCTGCAGCCGCTCATAGTCTGACTTGGCCCGCTTCAATCGCTGTTCACCCAACACCGCCTCGGCAAAGGTCGACGCCGTTTCCGCCAGATTCATCGGATAATCCTGGAGAAAAACGGGTTCGTCCCGCAGGACCCACGAATGATACGCGTGCCCCAGTTCATGCGCCAGGGTGCTCATACTATCCGCACTATTGGTGTACGTCATAAAAATGCGAGACTGGCGTGCCGTGGGAAAGCCGGTACAAAATCCCCCCTGCTGCTTCCCCGAACGATTTTCCGCTTCGACCCAGCGGTCGTTTAATGACATGCGGGCGAAATCACCGAATTCGGGACTGAACGTCTGAAAGGCATCGACAATCCATTCGCAGGCCTGATCATACGAAATGTCATCGGCGTTCTCCGCTCCCGGCAATTGAGGGAGCGGTGCCCACTGGTCGTACCAGGCGAGCTGATCAATTCCCATCAGCTCGGCTTTTTTGGTCAGGTATTGGTTCAGCACCGACTTGTTCGCGGAAATCGTCGACCACATGGTATCGAGCGTTTCCCGCGTCATTCGGTTCGCCCGCAGCGGTGCTTCCAGATGGTCTTGCAGTCCAATATGCCGGTAGGTGGTGAGCCGCGTCCCGGCAATGTGATTGATCGCATCCGCACAGGTATCGGCGATGGTGGACCAGGCCCCATCCAGTGCATAAAAATTGTTCTCGCGCACGGTTCGCTGCGCAGAATCGAATTGTACTTGCCCCGGCGAACGTGTCACCAGCTGACCTTTCTCTTGCACCTGAACCTTCAGTGACGACGAGATTCGGTCATAGAGCCGGCCCCAGCCATGCAGGCCATCAACCGCCAGATCAGCCGCCAACATTTCTTGACTCTTCGGCAACCGAAATTCGGCATTCCGTCGGCGGGTCACCAGAAAGTACTGATTTCGCTGCAGGACGGAAGCGGCTTCCACGAACGCCAGAAAATCGACTTCGCTGGCGTCACGCAGGCCAAATTCGAAATTAGTTGCAATCTGTTCCCGATCAGGAGTGATCGAGGCGAGTTCCGCCTGCAATTGACGATAGGCCTTATTTTCGGCATCGGCTGCAGCGTAGCAATCTGCGAGCGCACGAAAATCGGCTGCGGTCGCCTCAACAAATTCGTACTCGGTCATCACCTCGACCCACTGGGCAATGTTCTGGGGCTGAGCGTTGACGGCGGGCAACGAATTCGAGGCGGCGGCGAGTTTTTTGAGTCGCACTTTGAACAGATCCAGCTGCTGACGAAACTGCGGATCGGCAGGTGCCGGTGCCAGCGAGATCAGGTCCCATGTTTGCGGAAACGTTGAAGTCGTCATCAAAGCCGAATTCCTGTCGAAAGATTGAGATTGAAGTACAGATCACCGAGCCAAATCAGGCCATTGCCCGACACCGCTGATGTCCGAGGGGATGGTAGCTCACTTGATCGTATAGGCGGCCGCGAAGGTGGCACCATCTCGGCTGGTGACGCCGTTGGCCATAGTCCCCTTGAATTCAGCGGGGGCGGCCACAATGGTCACGGTCACGTTGCCCGTGACCCCTTCTTTTAACACGCCCGCATGAACGGCTGCGGCAGCCAAGTCGCTTTGATTGGAATAGATTCCTGCTCCAATGACGTTACCCCCCGCTTTTCCGGTGACCGAGAACGTAAACGTTTTCTCGATCATTGCGTTGTAAGCTTCGAGTGTCCCTGGATTCGGAAGTGGTTCTTTGGTTTCAGTGGTGATAACAGTCGTGGCAGGTGTTCCGGCCGTCGCTCCGGCTACGGCAACTGGTACTACCGCTTTGACATTCAATTCCTGGGGTGTCAGAAACCCGTCCCGGTTTTTATCGAGTTTTTTAAACTCGGCATACCGCGCCCGGTCCCATTCATAGAGGCCAATTTGGCCATCCCCATTTTTGTCGAAGGGCTGGTAGTCTTTCGGTAACGGCGATGTGCGTGACTTTCGGGTCGTGGTCGAAGTGTCCGCAATGTAGTACAGCGTCGAGGGGGCCACGTCGACATCATCGCTCTTCTCGAAACCAATCCAGTGGATCCGAATCTCATCCCCCTTCTTGATCTCGATCACTTCAACCAGATAATTCTTTTTATCCCAGATCCCGACCAGCTTGGTTCCGACCGTTAATTTCGCGTTAGCCTCAACTTGTTTTCCGGCAATCACGTTGGCCGGAACTTCTTCTTTGGCAAACGAAATCCCCGCCGTCAAAACCACCACAACACCAACGATCCAATTTTTCAGCATGATCGTACCCCAACGCTCTCAAAAAGAATCGACCGATTCCACAGGTTCGAGCAGATCCGGTCATACACATCATTCACCGCAATGTCACAGACCGCCGCTTATCGTCTGCAATTATGTCACGTAAAAAGGGATTAGAACATCCCTTTCCCGGATTTCAGCTGTTTCAAAGGTTCTTAATCTCAATCGGCATCATCTGCCGATACGCTCCAATCCGATCTTGTTTGTACGTCATGATACAGCGAAATCGGAAAAGTGTTCGCCAGTTGTTGGCCAGCGAAGAAACGTGTTCGTCAGTGAAATCGACTCGCACGGATCAAATCCCTGCAAATCGGGTCACGAGCCGCTCGCGGCAAGTTGATTGAACCTCTTGTGTGGTAAATGGATAGGATTGCACCTCGATTATGGCTCGTACTGGGATTATGGCTCGTACTGGAAAAACAGCGGTTGCGGCGGTTCCGCAGCGTTCGGCGGTCGAGAACGCAACGTTCATCCAATGGTTCTTTCGTCCTGCCATGCTGTTCCGCATGTCGCTGGTCGCCGGTGTATTCGCTCTCTGGCCCTATGCCGCCCAGAAACTCCCGTCACTGGGCACACGGCCCGAATACCGGATCGCGTTCGCACAAATCCAGGTGATCCCTCCACCGGAACATCCCGTCCCCGCAAACCTGATTGAACAGGTGGCCGAGCTATCAGGAATGCCGCAGGAACTCTCGCTCTTGAACGAGAATCTGACGGTTGATATTGCCCACGCCTTCCGGCGCCACCCTTGGATCGCCAGGGTAATACAGGTTCGTAAGTCGTTTCCCGCCGCGATTGAAGTGACGGTCGAATATCGCAAGCCGGTGGTGATGGCTCAGGTGCCAGGGGGGCGGATCCCCCTCGATGCCGCTGGAATCCTCTTGCCTACCGCTGATTTTGCAAGCAGCGATAGCGATGGCTTTCCCTTGATTCAGCCAGTCGAAGCAAAACCCAAGATTCGACCTGGAAATGTCTGGAATGATCCTGGAATCCTCGCCGCCGCCCGGCTGGCTGCGGTATTAGGGGACCATTGGAAATCCTTGAAACTCGCCGCGATCTCGATTCCCAGCGACATCGATGCGGCGACCGATGCCAATGAAGTAATTCTAACGCTGGTCGGACGGGATGGTTCGCGTGTGGTCTGGGGACGGCCCCCTGGCAATGACCATCCGGGTGAACTGGAAGCGACACAAAAAATTCGTCGACTGGAAAAATATCTCGCCGACTACGGCGACTATGGCCAGCCGAATGGTCCGTACGAGATTGATATCCGGCATTGGCAAGAAATCACCCGTCGTCCGTTGGCGCAGGAACAACTTCAGGCCAAACCGGCCAAAGTACCGAAGCCAGACCCCAAAGAGGCGATCAGTCCCAAGTTGCGTGAGGCCAAAAGCTCCAAATCCGATCGAAGAAAATAGGACTCGGCCCGACCGTCGCCGTTCTGGAATTTTGCCGGCGGCAAAACCATTGGTTGGCGGGGAATCTGTTTTCATAATGGTCTCTTTTTATAATTTTCTCTTCTCATA